>NVTT01000064.1 GCA_002401655.1 Gammaproteobacteria bacterium
TTTTCTACTTTAAAAACTGAACAGGTCGCATAAACTAATTTACCGCCTGGTTTTAACATTTGCCAAGCTGAATTTAGAATTTCACGTTGTATTTTAACTAACGACTCCATATCCGTTTTTTTACGGTGTATTTTGATATCAGGGTTTCTTCTGATCACTCCACTCGCTGAGCAAGGAACATCAATTAAGATCCGATCAAAAAATTCGCCATTCCACCAATCCTGATAATCCAAAAAGTCCACATTTAATAGCTTAACTTTATAGGAATTATCCAACATGTTAAAGCGACTTAGTACTTCTGTCACTCTTTCTAATCGTGATGCTGATTTTTCGACAGAAGTTAATAAAGTGTTTGGCTCTCTTTGAAGAATATGAGTTGTTTTTCCTCCCGGCGCAGCACAACCGTCAAGAACCTTGAAGCCGGGTTTTAAGTCTAACAACTCAACCACTAGTTGCGGAGCAACATCTTGTACAGTCGATTGACCCTGAGTAAAACCAGGCAGTGAATACACATCGCAAGGCTGATCCAATATTAGTGCATCTTTCGCAATTGAATGCTGTTGTGAGTTAATCCCTTGTTCTTCTAATAATTTTTGGTAACTCTGTTTATTGGTTAAATTGGTATTAACCCGAATCGCCATAGGTGCACGTTCATTATTTGCAACAAGTATTTCTTTGTAATTATTTGGCCAATCCATTTTTAACTGATTAATGATCCAATTAGGGTGGGAATACAAAAATGTATCCGCTTTGCTAAGGTGCTCGCCAATTTCATTATTTTTTCGCTGATAACCTCTTAAAACAGCATTAATTAGTCCAGACGCCCACTTTTTGTTAACACTTTTGGCTAAGTCGACACTCTCAGAAATGGCGGCATGATCCGGTACAGATAAATATTTAAGCTGATAGATCCCGGAAATTAAAATACAGAATATATCTGTATCTTTTTGCTTGAGTGGTTTATCTAATAATTGCTCAAGAATGGCTTTTATTTGGTGGAAATATCGCAAACTTCCAAATAATATGTGTTTAGCAAAAGCTAACTGGGAGTTGTTCTGAGATTGCCTCGCTAAAGGGCTGTCATTTTTAGAATGGCTACCTGACGCTTGCTTATCTAGCGTCAAATTAGACACAGAGAGCAAATCATTCACCGATCGACCATCTTTAATCACCGCGCTCAACCACCAAATAGCTTGCAAGCGAGCGCTTACAACTTTAACTTGAGCTAGTTGAGTTTGCTCTTTTTTATTCTTTGCTAAACTATTATTCGCTAAATTGGGCATCACTATCAAACCAATGCGATTTACCGTTTAAAAACTCACTAACCGAGATTCTTTTGCTACCATCGGCTTGGAGCTCCAGTATTTCAATTAATTTTCCATCGCCGCAGGTTACTTTTATAGACTTTTTATCTTCAACAAAAACTTCGCCAAACGTTGAGCCAGCTTGTTCTTTTAAGGTTGTTTTATTGAAGCTTGTGTCAATGGAGGGCGTTGTTCCATTAGCAAACTCTAATTCGCTTGGTAGTTTTGCTTTCCATAGTCGGATCCGCTGTTTATTCAAATAAGTATATGAAACCGGCCAAGAATTAAAGGCTCTAATTTTCTTTTCTATCTCGCTTGCAGAAAGACTCCAATCAACTAACGCTTCTAACTTGGAAAGTTTTTTAGCATAAGTACTCAATTCATTATTTTGGCGTTCACCAACCAAACATTCACCACTTGAATCATAGTCCGAACTTCTACGATTGTTCTCGCCACTCCAATTAACCGAATCAATATATTCAACAATTGACTCGCTACCAAGAATTGCCAGCTTGTCATGTAAACTGGAACCTGTTTCTTCTGAACTGATTGGTAATATTCTTTTCAACAGCATATTGCCAGTATCCAAACCTTTATCCATTTGCATAATAGTAATACCGGTTTGTAAATCGCCTGATTCTATAGCCCTTTGAATCGGTGCAGCACCTCGCCACCTTGGCAATAATGACGCATGAATATTGATACATCCAAACCTAGGGGTATCTAAAACAGATAATGGTAAAAGCAAACCATAAGCAATCACAATCATTAAATCTGCATTATAGGAAGCTAATTGTTGAACTGGGGTCAGTTCGGATCCGTTGGTTGATTGGTCAAATTTTACTGGTTGTTCTACAGGAATATTATTGTCTAGCGCAACTTGTTTTACTGGGCCAACGGTTATTTTTTTACCCCGACCGACTTTACGATCGGGCTGACAATAACAGACCAACACTTCATGCCCAGCTTCAATCAATGAAGACAAAACATCAGCAGCAATATCGGGGGTTCCTGCAAAAGCTATCTTTAATCGCATTTGGCTCATTTAATTGTGTACCTAATCGTCCTTCTCTTTTTGCTCTTTAAGCAATTTTTTACGAATACGGTTTCGTTTTAATGCCGACAAATAATCAACAAACAACTTACCTTGCAAATGATCTAACTCATGCTGAATACAAACCGCTAACAATTCATCTGCTTCCATACTAAACTCCTTACCATCTCTATCAAATGCTTTAATCGTCAATGATTCAGCTCTTTCAACGTTGACGTATATCCCAGGGAAAGATAGACAGCCCTCTTCCATTTCTTCAACCCCTCTAAGTTCTATAATTTCGGGGTTAATAAAAACGATTGGTGAATCCTTATTTTCAGAGGTATCTAATACAAATAGTTGTTTATGTATATCAACTTGTGTCGCAGCTAATCCGATACCAGGAGCGGCATACATCGTCTCAAACATAGAATCAATTTGTTGCTGTAAACTCTCGCCAAAATCAGAAACTGGCACAGCTTTATTACGTAATCGTGGATCGGGATATTCAAGAATTTCGAGTAATGGCATAATTTGATATTTTAAGTTGTGTTTTGCGAATTATGATTTGTGACGTAAGTTCTAGTAAAACACTAAGAATAACTGCTAAGATAATGATCATACTGGAAAAAGTGCTCCGTTTATAGCTAAAAAATGATGGGAAATACTAAGAATTTCCAATTATTTTGGGCTAAAATGGTTAAAACCCTGTGTTATTAATGAAAATTCGCAATCTTTGTTTAAAAGTAGGTCATGTATTACAAATACATTATGCATAAAGTTCATTAAGTTCGATCACACAACGGTTAGATCAAATAATAGATCAAAAAAGGAATCATAAAATGAAAAAGCTAGTTACTGGGCTCTTAGCAACTGTTTTTAGTTTAACAATGTGTCTATCAATCGCAGCAGATGACAGTTCAGGTGAAGAAGGCGTTCTTAAAGAAGGGCACCCAGAATTTCACGTGGTTCAACCCGGCGATACCCTTTGGGATATTTCAAAATCTTTTTTGAAGTCACCTTGGTTATGGCCAGAAATTTGGCATGTTAACGAACAGGTAGACAATCCGCATCTAATTTTTCCTGGCGACGTTCTTTCGTTAGTTTATATCGATGGTAAACCAAGAATCACTAAATCTAACAAACTCCCTAATGGCGTAATAAAACTGACTCCCCACGCTCGTAGACTCAGCGCAGATCAAGCGATTGCAACAATACCTTTAGATGCAATATTACCTTTTTTGACTTCGGCTAGGGTGTTGACAGTAAAAGAATTGGATAATGCACCATATATCGTCGGTAATGATAGCGGTCGCTTACTAGCCGCCAATGATCACAAGGTTTATGTTCGAGGATTAATCGATCAAAGCAGTAAAAAATATTCATTTTTTAGAAGAGGCGATATTTACAAAGACCCTCAAACAGGTGAAGTTTTGGGTGTTGAAGCAATTCATTTAGGTGAAGGCTTAAAAATACAATCTGGCGACCCTGTTGTTATGCGCGTTAAAAAATCTATCGAAGAATTGCGCAAAGGCGATAGAGTTTGGCCTACAAATGATGATCAAATTAGACCTGTTTATTTCCCAAGAGCGCCTAAGAATTTCGAAGGCGGTCAGCTAATATCTGTTTATGGTGGAGTTGAACAAATTGGTCAATACAATATTGTGGTCATWAAYCGAGGTGATAGAGATGGYATGGAARTMGGKCATGTAYTMGATATTTACCAACGTGGYGAGSTGATTAGAGATARAATAGCSACYCAAAGACGCAAAAATAGTGAYRASGTSAGYRTTTGGGATAAACTTAAAGACAGCGTAACMGGYTCAGAACAAACSRTRAARTTRCCAGATGARAARGCCGGMAGATTAATGATTTTTAGAACMTTTGAAAAGGTCAGYYTAGSGCTTGTCTTAAAAGCTACTCGCTCTATCCATATTTTAGATAATGTGAAAACACCTCTTTAGGGTCTTTTGAATTCAATTCTTAATGAATTCTACGATTTGTTAATTAATTGAAATTAACCGAGATTTAATGTGAGTGCTCATCAAGGACTGGATGAAAGCCAACTTAGAAAGTTATTAGCTGTAAAAAAAATTAGGGGCGTTGGCGATGTTAACGCTCTTAAGCTATTCAACCACTTCAAATCTGCCGAGGCTATTTTTGAAGCTAGCGATACTCAACTGACACAAATAGGCTTAAAAGCCACTTCTATTACCTCTATCAGGACAATGGATTTTTCCCAGTTTGACTCTACCTTTAAATGGTTAGAAGGAAAAGATACTTCCGTTATTCCCATTAATTCCACTTATTATCCTCCTTTATTACTTCAAACCGCTACACCACCATTATATTTATTTACCTTAGGTAATTATGAGTTGTTACTTAACCCCCAATTGGCAGTCATAGGTAGTCGCTCACCGACACCGATGGGATCGGCCAATACTCAGCAGTTTTGCAAAGAATTAGTCAACCAAGGATTAGCCATCACCAGCGGTTTAGCTCAAGGAATCGACGGAGAAGCTCATCGAGCCGCTTTGAGTTGTAACGGTTACACCATCGCCGTTAGTGGCACTGGTTTAAAAACGGTTTTTCCAGCGCCTCATAAAAATCTTGCCCATGAAATTGCCGATAAAGGCTTAATAATTTCAGAAAACTTTCCTGATCAAGGGGTTATCGCCGGTTGTTTTCCTAGGAGAAATAGAATTATTGCAGGCATTAGTCTTGGTACTTTAGTCATAGAAGCCGCTGAAAGAAGTGGTTCGCTAATTACCGCTAAAATTGCAATGGAAGAATCAAGAGATGTATTTGCAATTCCTGGATCGATCCATAACCCTTTGGCGAGAGGTTGCCACTCTCTTATCAAACAAGGAGCCAAACTAGTTGAGAGTGTTGAAGACATTCTAGAGGAGTTACCAGCAATAGCGGGCGCACAAAAACTGGCAACATCGACAGAAACGAGACCCGCATTAAATATTGAATCCGCCGAATTTCTTAAAAATATCGATTACGAAATTACTAGCATCGACACAATTTTGAATCGCAGTGAATTAAGCATAGAATCTGTAACAAATAAGCTGTTACTATTGGAGCTTGATGGTTGGATCATTAATAGTGCTGGCGGTTACTCTCGGTTATAGTACTTTTAATTCCAGATTGGTAATTTCAAACTGGCCACTCCATACTCGGCAGATACTTATAACCTAGAAATAAAAGGTCAATAAAAGTATCAAACAATCTTGCTTTTAGGTGCTTAAATGAAAACACATGTAATGGATGTTCTTCAGTATTTATATGAACGTTTTCAAGAAGATGAGTTTGTACCGTTAGACAAAAATCACTCGATTGTAAAAGAGCTTGAAAACGTTGGTTTCAATCTTCATGAAATAGACTCAGCTCTCGATTGGTTGGACGGATTAGTTGAAGCTAGTTCTGATGATTTTGCCCCTAACAACTCAAATTCATCCCAAATTAGAATATTTCACCCACACGAGCTTAATAACTTTTCGACTGAAGCTCGAGGATTCCTTTATTTTCTTGAACAGGCTGGCGTACTTGACAGCCATAGCCGAGAAGCGGTTATCGATCGCGTGTTAGCTTTAAACCTGAAAGGATCTATCGATCTTGACGAATTAAAGTGGGTTGTCAATATGGTTCTTTTCAACTTACCTGATAGAGAAGAAGCTGCTATTTGGCTTGAAAATATTGATGCCTGTTTTCACTAACCTTTAGTATCAGGCAATAAGCGTACAAAGGTTTATCGGTTTAATAAATTAGCAGGCGAATGTTGATCAGTAAGTGGTTTAACACTTTCATCCCAATCAATCTCTGTAGAAATTCTTGCGACTAAATACTGCAAATCTACACCATAATTTTTTAAAAGAGACACTAGCTTTTCTGTCGACTCTGGTAGTTTTTGAAAGTTATTACAATTACACGCAAAAATAATTCGATTACCTTTTGTTGGTGATTGAAGGATTTGTAATTGATTAAAAACCGCTTGATAAGTAACCGATTCATAATTATATAGCTCACTACTGCTAAAAGTATTAGCCGATAAAATACCATTATCACTTAACAAGTTTTTTACTTCCTGTAAAAACTCGACGGTTAATAAGTGTTCAGGAATATAATCGCCATTAAAAGCGTCCAAAATAATCCAATCATACGATTGTTTTTTTCTGAGCGCCCGTTTTACAAAAACACGACCGTCTTGTGTGGACGTTTTAACTCGATCGCTTTCTTTATAGTTAAAATATTTTTTAGCGATAGAAACTACGGCGGGATCAATTTCGACCGAAGTTATAACGGTATCAGGTAAAAGTTTTTCAAAAGCCTGAGGTAATGTACCGCCACCTAAACCTATGATTAATATGTTTTTAGGTAAAGGGTTATAAGCTAAACCCGCCAGTATCGATTGAGTGTATTCAAAGACCAACTTGTCAGGTTTTCTTAAATTAATACATGCTTGATTTGATGATTTTTTTCTACGTGTTTCAAAACGCATACACCGAAGTTTGTTTTTTTCGGTGACGACTACATTGCGATAAAGCGAACGCTCTCGATGAAGTTCCTTTGCGCTTAGATGAGAAAGAAAACCAGTTGAAGTAAATTCAAATGATAAGAGAATTAAAAAAACCCAATTGTTAATCAAAAACTTCATCTTTATCCCTCATTGCAGCAACATTAGCAAGCATACCTGCAATAAACATCAGTGTGAAAATCAGCCAAAATATTTGATTAATCTCTAGCCACAAAACTAGATAAAAAGACGTTATAATTGTGCCGATGGCACTACCAAGCGTGGATATAAAATAAAGATATCCCGCTGTTTGTCCCACAGAATCTTTAGACTGAGTCAAAAGTCTTACAGAGTAGGGCGCAATCATTCCCATGATCGCTGTGGGCAAGAAAAACAGAAAAAGAGAAGCCGTAAGTGATCCATACCGCGGATCTTCGATTCTATCAAAYACCCATCCCATAATAGATTCTGAAAATAAAATCGTTGGTATTAAACTCAGCGCTGATAGAATAAAAATACCACCATATTTAAAAAGGTTAGGCTTAAGCATTGAATACCGGCCACCACTTAAATAACCAATGGAAAGAGCCAACATGAAAACAGTGATGATACTCCCCCAAACATAAACACTGCTACCAAAATAGGGGGCTAATAATCGTCCACCAAGAAGCTCAAAACACATGATCGAAAAACCAGCACAAAAGGCTAGCGATAGAATGACTGGTTTTTTCATTTAAAAGGTTTCTAAATACAAAAAGARCGCTAACAATACAATGCTAGCGCTCTTCTTTCAAYARRCTTTTTAGACTCTGTAAATTCTGTGCGGCTTACTCAGATAGGCTAAATCGATTAATGTGRAARCTACGACCTTTRCCTTTATGAATAACWCCATTTTCWGGATAACCATCKATCGATTCTAAAACCAAATCAACTTCTGCCATTTGCTCAAGATCRCCACACAAAGCCTTMGCTTTTATTTCAAGCTCTYTAGCATTTGCTTCRACATAGGTTTCAATATCATGTTCTARATTTTCCATTCGAAATTCRAAATCCTTCATTTCTTCAGAYTCTTCATCTCCCGAAAATATCGMTCCCATAAGCTGRCCAATCATTCGTCCMGAAAATTTTCTGATCGCCATTGCTACAAAYTGTTCTATTTCTKCTTCWATTTCTTTATCAAAAGAATCGGAGAGTGTTTKGTTATTAARTGTTTTATGATTAACATTATCTCTTATTTTTTGACTRATCTTATTAAGTGGCTCAAGCAWTKCTTTTTGCTCTGCCTGWGTAGCGCCACCTAACGCAGTAATCACTAAGGTTGCCGCTTTTATTCCTAACTCAGCTCCTTCTATTGCAATATCGGCTACTTTCGGGACTAATGCTCGCGTTTTAATTTGAAGGTTTTTACTTGCAACTAGCTGTTCAGATGTTAAATCAACAGACTCTCCATCTATTAATAACTCCCCATTTAAAAAAGTAATACTTTTCTTTTTTGGGTGAGTCAAAACAATTTTCTGATCATCTATATTAATATTGTAGTCAACCGAATAACTACATTGCTCATTAGAATAAGATGAGGAGCCATGCGCCAAGATTTCTCCTGAAACCAACACACTTGCAGATATGGTAGACGCGACTAATAAGGACGTTAAACTTAATGATTTCATAATTCCCTCCAACAGGTTTTTCATATTAAGATGTTTTTACCTAAATATCTGGTTATCTATTCTTAATGTCGAACCATCCTATAAGAAAGTTTGATCGAATTGGTGATAAATAGATGAGAGGATGTAAGAAAATATGTTTTATCCGCATCTGAAGAAAAACCCGTCAAGGTTTAAAGTTTGACGGGTTTAAGAAAAAACTCTAAATTACCCTAAAGCTTTTACAATATCATCCACACTGGCTTTCGCATCACCAAACAACATGCTGGTATTGTCTTTAAAGAAAAGAGGATTTTGAACTCCCGCATAACCCGGATTCATTGAGCGTTTAAAACCAATCACCTGCTTCGCCTTCCACACTTCGAGAACCGGCATTCCCGCAATCGGGCTATTAGGATCATCTAACGCAGACGGGTTAACGGTGTCATTTGCGCCAATCACTAAAACAACATCAGTCTCTGGAAAATCATCATTAACCTCATCCATTTCCATCACAATATCGTAAGGAACTTTGGCTTCAGCTAATAAAACATTCATATGTCCTGGCAACCTACCCGCTACTGGATGAATTCCGAAACGCACTTTTATACCTCTATCAATTAATCGTTTAGTCATTTCATAAACAGGATATTGCGCCTGAGCAACCGCCATTCCGTAACCTGGAGTAATCATGACTGTCTTTGCATTTTTGAGTAACTCGGCAACCTCTACTGCGCTAGTTTCAGTATATTCACCGTAATCTTGATCAGTGTTAACCACGACATTGGTTCCAAACCCACCAGCAATAACGCTAATAAACGACCGATTCATTGCTTTGCACATAATGTAACTCAAAATAGCACCGGAAGATCCAACTAAAGCGCCGGTCACTATCAATAAATCATTACCTAACATAAACCCTGCGGCCGCAGCCGCCCAACCAGAATAAGAATTCAACATTGAAACTACAACCGGCATATCTGCACCGCCGATTGAAGCCACTAAATGCCAACCAAAAACTAACGCTATTGCAGCTAACACTAATAGCGCATTCATATGTCCCTCTTGTTGAACAAAATAGACCATTAAACCAATGCTGACTATGCCAGCAATTAAATTAAGTTTGTGACGGTGTGGCAACATTAATGATTTGCTGCTAAAAATGCCTCGCAACTTACCAAACGCAACAATTGATCCTGTAAAAGTAACCGCACCAATAAAGATCCCTAAACTCACTTCGACAAGATGAATACTCAGCATCATTCCTTGCATCGGTTCATGTTCAAGGTAACTATTAAAACCAACTGCAACCGCAGCAAGTCCTACAAAACTGTGCAACATTGCAACCAATTCTGGCATTTGTGTCATTTCTACTTTAAGCGCTAACCGAGTACCGATCACACCGCCAACCAGCATTGCAATCAAAATATATTGAAGATTATCGACATTCGGATTTAGGATGGTAGCTGTTAGGGCAATAATCATTCCGACTATGCCGTAAAGCACACCGTCTTCAGCTGACTCTTGCTTGCTCAACCCCATTAAACTAAAAATAAATAGAATTGCCGCGAAAAAATAAGCGCCATTTATTAGAGATTCATTGATAGCTAGATTATTTAATAAATCATTCATGGCTTAACCCTCCTTCCTAAACATTTTTAACATACGCTTGGTCACCACAAATCCGCCCACCACATTAATAAAAGCAATTAACACTGCGAATGTCGAAATCCACATGACCATTTCGTTATCGCTTGAAATTTGAAGTAACGCTCCGACCACGATAATGCCGCTGATCGCATTGGTTACACTCATCAGCGGTGTGTGCAAAGCATGCGTTACATTCCAAACAACGTAATAACCAATAAAACAGGAAAGAATAAAAACGGTCAGATGTTGAATAAAATCTGCCGGCGCAACCATAGCTAACCAGCCATATAACAAACCACCGCCAAGTAACATCAAATGTTTACCCATGCCGGATGAAGGCTTTTCTTCTTTCTTTTCCTTAACAATAGGCGCTACGGTTTTAACTTGAGGAGCCGCGCTGACCTTAACCGGTGGTGGTGGCCATGTAATATTACCTTCTTTGGTAACAGTGACGTTTCGAATGATCTCATCGTCAAAATTAAGCACTAATTCACCATTTTTTTCTGGACACAATAACTTCACTAAATTTAAGATATTGTTGGAATAAAGCATGCTTGATTGTGTCGGTAAGCGAGAAGGCATATCGGTATAACCAATAATCGTTACACCATTGATATCAACCGCTTTTCCGGGCACTGTGTATTCACAATTTCCGCCACCCAACGCGGCCAAATCAACGACAACACTTCCGCGCTTCATCGAATCAACCATTTCTTTAGTAATTAGTTTTGGTGCTGGTTTTCCAGGGATCATTGCGGTAGTAATAATAATATCGACTTCTTTCGCTTGGTCGGCAAATAACGCCATTTCGGCCTTGATAAACGCTTTACTCATTACTTTGGCATAACCATCGCCACTGCCGGCTTCTTCTTCAAAATCCAATTCCAAGAATTCTGCACCCATGCTTTCAATTTGCTCTTTTACTTCTGGGCGAGTATCAAACGCTCTAACAATTGCGCCAAGACTACCCGCAGTTCCCAAAGCAGAGAGACCCGCAACACCCGCTCCGATAATCATGATTTTGGCTGGCGGTACTTTTCCTGCAGCGGTTATCTGACCAGTGAAAAAACTACCAAATTTGTGGGATGCCTCTACAACYGCTCGATAKCCTGCRATATTAGCCATAGAGCTTAAAGCATCCATCGATTGTGATCTTGATATGCGWGGGACWGAATCCATCGCCAACACATTCACTTTTTTMTCMGTCAAWGCTTKCATTAACGCTTCRTTYTGAGCKGGCCAGAAAAASCCAATAATGGTTGCMCCATTTTTTATTTTWGCGACTTCATCATCTGARGGAGGGTTTACTCTAAATAGAATGTCMGACTGCCARACATCRCTAGMAYCYTTRATTTCMGCACCRGCAGMTTGATACATTTCATCRGAAAARCTGGCCGCAACCCCWGCGCCCGRTTCAACYACMACACTAAAGTTGAGTTTTATTAATTGAGCAACACTCGCTGGAGACGCAGCTACTCGCGACTCTCCATCTAAAGTTTCTCTAACAATGCCTATTTGTTGTTCTTTTTGCATTTTTTCGCCTCTCGGTTGTGTAAATACTTATTATTTAAATAGTCAAATAACCCATAGACCCTTTTAACTATCGTCAAAGCTTAAAGAAATCCGTATATTAAACTTTTCTAATATACGGTTTAATCGCTCGATTTGCAATTATTTGTTATTCTACCTTTATCATTATTAATTCTATTGATGCAAAATTGAGAAACCTACTATGGCACAGACCTCACTCATTATACAAACCTTAAAGAACTGCTTAAAAGAGCAAGCGGTTACTTACGCTAATGTAGCTGATTCTCTATCTTTAAGTGAAGCTAGTATCAAGCGAATTTTTTCTGAAGAAAACCTATCTTTACAACGTTTGGACGAAATTTGTAAATTACTCAATATGGATATCAGCGACCTAACCAAAAGAGCGGAACTTTCTAAAGAAGAAATAAAAGAGCTGACCGAAGAACAAGAAGTTGAATTTGTAAAACAGCCCAAACTGTTGTTTATGGCATATATGTTATTAAATGACTTTGATTTCGATACCATCACTAACTATTATAAAATAGAAGAACTAGAAGGCGTTCAATTGCTCGCTCATTTAGATAGAATACGGTTTATCGATTTACTGCCCGGCAACCGAGTCAAACTCTTAACTTCTCGAAATTTTAGATGGCGAAAAAATGGTGCTATAGACAAACTATTTAACCAACAAATTAGAAAAGAGTTTTTTCAATCAAATTTCGTAAAGGCTGATGAATTAATGATGTTTTCTGGAACCATGCTTTCTCGTTCAAGTATYYTRTTGTTYCATAAAAAGATAGAGAARCTGATAAAYGARTTTAATGAYYTGGCYAAACAAGATGCTARCYTKCCTTTTGAAGARCGKGTMGGTTGYGGTTTTGTYGGRGCAATYAAGCCKTGGGTATTTAGTGATTTTTTACARTTAARAAAATAANTTATTCTTTAATTAAACCAGCAAAAGGGTAGAAATATGAGTCAACAACTACTAGACGATTTATTAAGCCTTCTTAGTCTAGAAGAAATAGAGATCGGCCTTTACCGTGGAAACAGTCAAAACTTGGGTTTACCCCAAGTATTTGGTGGCCAAGTAATCGGGCAGGCATTATCAGCGACAAGATTTACCTTAAGCGATCCTCGACCCGTTCACTCTCTCCACTCTTATTTTTTAAGACCCGGTGATGCGTCAAAACCAATAATTTATGACGTGGAAAGTCTACGAGACGGTCGAAGTATTTCTACCCGAAGAATAAAGGCGATTCAAAAAGGAAAACCTATATTCTTTATGACGGCATCTTTTCATGTAGAAGCCAAAGGATTGGAACACCAAGCAGAAATGCCAGATGTCATAGGGCCGGAAGGCTTACTCTCAACTCGAGATAGAATAAAACAACTAGCGCTAGAAGCAAGCATGCCAATCCCAGAAAGGTTTGAACAACAAAGCCCAATTGAAATTAGACCGGTTGAAACTTTCAATCCGTTAAAAGCGGAAGCTAGTAGTCCAAAGCGTCATGTTTGGATGAAGACTCGCGGTAAACTACCCGATGATTCTAGAGTACATAAATACATGCTAGCTTATGCATCTGATATGGCTTTTTTACCGGTTTCAGGTCAACCACACGGTATCTCCTTTTTTACCAAAAATTATCAAATGGCAACCATTGACCACAGTATGTGGTTTCATCGTGATTTTAGATTTGATGATTGGTTACTTTACCAAATTGAAAGTCCATCTGCGACAAATCAACGAGGGTTTGTTTTAGGTAAGTTTTTTGATCGTAAAGGTCGTTTGGTTGCTAGTACAGCACAAGAAGGAGTTATGCGCGAGATAAAAAAACGGTAACTTGAAAAATTGTCAAATTGCATTTATTATGCTCGATAACTATCCTAAATAAAATTTAGTTAAAATTAATAACCAAAGGAACTGGAAATGAAAAAAATACTCTTACTGATCGCTCTACTACCTTTTTATGCGACTGCAGATTTTTTTAACGCCATTAATGATTACCAAAACAGAAAATATAAATCTGCTTATAACCAGTTTTTAGAAATGGCGAAAATGGGTGAGACTCGATCACAATTTAACTTAGGCGTCATGTTTTACAATGGTCAATATGTAGACAAAGATATTAATCAAGCTTATGCATGGTTGAAGCTAGCAACTGAAAACGAAGCTGCAACTGATCAGGAAAAACAAACATTTAACCAAATTAGTTCTCAGATAGCACAACAAAAACTGGCTCAAAAAGCATTTTCAGACATAGAAAATTATTCTAATAAAAATTTGTTGGTTAGTTTATATCCAGAATTTTTAAATACGCAAGAATCAAACCCAGATAACGCAACTCCCTTAAAAATAGTTCAACCAAAGTATCCTCGCAATGCGGCAATAAGAGGTTTGCAAGGCTGGGTCAAGTATCAGTTTGATCTCGACATAAAAGGTCACCCTAGAAATATAATTTTAATAGAATCTATTCCTGGGGATACTTTTGTAAAAAATTCTTTAAGAGCAATTTCTAAATGGCGATTTCAACCATCGAAAGATAAAGCAGGTGCACCAATTCCAACTAAAAATATTTTATACACAATGGAGTTTAAACTTTCTAACACGGATAATATTCAAATTAAAGATTCTGCTTTACGTTCAGCAGAAGATGGTCACCAACAAAACCACCCACACTCAACCTATCAACTCGCATTATGGTCGAAATACGGTTTGATTAAAGATAGTAGTTACAACTCAACAAAACTATTTTTGCAATCTGCTGTGCAAGGACACCCAATTGCTCAGTTTGAAACTGGCCGTTCTTTAGTTCTTGGTAAAGGGTGTAAGCAAGATAAATCAAAAGGATTAATTTGGTTAAATAGAGCGGCAAGTAACGGTCAAGCTGAAGCTAAAGAAATGTTGGCAAATGTATTAATGTCTAATAAAGATATCACATCCCAACGTCAGGCATCATCATATTTTGGTTCAATCGAAAAACCTTCACCACTCACGAAAATTAATTTTGCTAAACTTTTAGTTTATTCAAAATTTACTGAAATACTTGATCCAAAAAGGGCTATTAATATAGTTGATGATATTTCTCACAAAACATATAGAGACAATATAACTCTATATGAGATAAAGGCGGCGGCTTATTTTAAAATAGGAAAAATCAAAAAGGCAATAAGCTATCAAGAAGACGCCCTAGAAGAAGCGAAAGATATAGATGCCGACACTACTCAGGCAAAAGAAACTCTAGAAAAGTATCTTTTAATTAGAAACTCCATTTAAATTTATCAACCCAACTCTAAACCTTGCTCATTAAAAATTCGTTGAGCAAGGTTTCCCCATATTCAGATGCAATAGACTCAGGATGAAACTGCACACCATATAAGTTTAACCCTTCTATTTCAATCCCCATCAAAACCTTATTATTTTTATCATTATCAAAACACCAAGCTGTTTTAGTGATTTTTATTGGTAGATCTTCTGTATCTAAGGTTAAAGAATGATAACGTGTGGCGTTAAATGTTTGAGGGATATTTTTAAAGATCCCTTTAGAGTTATGAATAATGCTCGACGTTTTCCCATGCTTAATATTTGAAGCTCGACAAACTTTTGCCCCAAAGACCTGCCCAATCACTTGATGCCCCAAACAAACGCCTAAAATAGGGATGACACCTTTCAACTGTTTAACTATTTCTGTACAAACACCTGAATCGCTTGGGTTACCTGGTCCAGGAGATAAAACAATATGGCTTGGGTTTAATTTAATAATTTCTGCAATACAAATATCGTTATTTCTTTTCACCTCAACCACTGCACCCAGCGCCTCTAGGTAATGTACAAGGTTAAAGGTAAACGAATCAAAGTTATCTATCATTAACACTTTAAATAGGGGCGAAGCTGTTATATTTGTTTTGATGATATTTTACTCGATCAACTTAAAGTTACTTATCACTATTGATTTTGTTATATTCTATATCCTAATACCCATTTAATAAAACACTTTGCAAAATGCTTTTTCGATTTTTTCTTTTATTGGCTCTACTAAACTCTCAATCGGTTATTGCCTCGGTTTTAGTTAAAGAACATCAGTGGCCTCAAAATAGTCAGTTAAACATTGTTTTCTTAGATGGATCTACAGAGATTAAAGTTTTAGTCAAAAACTATTCTGTTTTGTGGATAAAGGATACCAATCTATCGTTTCAATTTTTTGACTCGTTAGACAAAGCTCCTTTGAAAACGCACATAAGAATTAGTTTTAAACACCACAGCGGCTCTCAACTCGGCAACCAAAAGAATCACTTATCTAAAAAACCAACAATGAATTTAATTGATTTGGTTTCCGATCAAATAAGTGACGCTGGAACTAAAAGGCTAATTTTACACGAGTTTGGACACGCTCTTGGTTTTGAGCACGAATTTCGAAATCCAAACTGGCCTTATAGYCARYTYGCGATGYCTGAGATTATSAGTRTMTGTTTRCCYAAAATGRTRTTTATTGGTTATTCTAAGAAAAATGCTGAGGCGCACTGCCTATTAATTAACAAAGAATTGAGATCCGAAGATGTTCTATCAACCGCTTATGATGAAATCTCAATAATGAACTATGCACTAAACTTTAAGGATAAAACTGGTTTCACCGTTAATATTGAAGCACAAAGTCAACTTTCGTATCTAGATCTCTACGCAATTCAAAAATGGTACCCTAAGAATTAATTGTTTGGTTTTAACCAATGATGGAGTTTTTCCAATAAGGATGTTCCAATAATTGGCTTTGTCAGATAATCATCCATACCGGTATCTAAGCATTTTTTCTCATCGCCTTGCATCGCGTTTGCAGTCATTGCGATGATCGGTATTTTTTTGTTTTGTCTACCTGCATCACCCCGTCGTATCGCGCGCGTTGCGTCATAACCATCCATTTCAGACATTTGACAATCCATTAAAACTAAACAGTAAGGTTTTTCATATATAGCTTCACGTAAGGATGTAATAGCTTCTAGTCCATTAGCGGCAATATCAACATGTAGTCCAAACCCTTTTATGACTTCTGACGCCACGATTTGATTTATCCTGTTATCTTCAACTAACAATATTCTACAATGATCGGGCCACTCTATATTACCATCCGCTAAAAGTTTATTTTTCTTAACTGAGCGTACATAATGACTAGTGACTAGCGGGCTAGCTTCCGATAAAGCTTTTCCTCCCTCGCTTATTACGGCTAAAGCATCAAAAAGATCGCTGGTGGTTGCCGGTTTTGGAAAATAAGCACTAAATCCTAGCTTAGCAAATTTTTTTGCATCACCTTGTGCACAAAGAGACGTCATCATAATTAGTTTCATTGATGAGAATCTAGGATCACTAACAAGTTGTTGGGCTAATGTTTCGCCATCCATCTCTGGCATTTGCATATCTAAAAAAGCTATATCATAAAATTTCTGATTGCTGTCGTTGACCCGATCTTCACATATTTTAAGGGCATTTTTACCATCAAAGGCTTCATCAACGGATGCACCCCAATGTTTAAGTTGTTCTGACAGTACCTCTCTGTTTGTTTCATTATCATCAACAACTAAAAGATTTAGTTTTGCCATATCAACATCAGGAATAACCTGAATCGCATTGTTACTTTGTCCCAAATTTAGCGTGAAGCTAAAGTCGCTTCCTTCACTTAACTCACTTGTAACTGAAACACCACCACCCATTAACTCACAAAGTTTTTTCGCAATACTTAGGCCTAAACCAGTACCACCAAATTTTCTAGTGGTTGATGCATCTACTTGAGAGAATGACTCAAACAGGTTACCTATTTTATCTTCCGGAATTCCAATCCCAGTATCAGATACACTACAAGAAAAAAGTAATTCTGTTTCATCAATTATTTTTGTTTCTGCTCTTATAACCACTTCACCTTCAGCTGTAAATTTAATTGCATTACCAACTAGGTTGGTTAAAATTTGGCGCAGTCTACCAGGATCACCTTTCACCATTGATTGTTCAATATTTGTAACGTCTAATATTAGTTCTAGATTTTTACTATGGGCTTGTAGAGATATGGCTTCAGCAAAGTCACCCAACATACTGCGTAAATCAAACTCAAGAATTTCTAAATCTAACTTACCTGCTTCTACTTTAGAAAAATCTAAAATGTCATTGATCAAAGACAACAAACCATTTGCACTTGTCTCTGCTAGATTGGTCCGCCGTAATTGCTCTTTATCTAAATCAGTATTTTTTAATAGTCCAAGCATTCCAATCACACCATTCATCGGTGTTCGTATTTCATGGCTCATACTCGCTAAAAACGTACTTTTTGCGATTACCGCTTGTTCTGCAGCGGCTTTTGATTCCAATAACTCTGACTCTGTTTTTTTACGTTCAGTAATATCAGTACGAATAGCGATATAACTTTCTGGTTTTCCCTTAGAATTTAAGAAAGGCACAATAGTGGTATCAACCCAATATATATCACCTTGCTTATTTTTATTGCAAACCTCCGCATGCCACACTTTTCCGTTCGCAATCGTATAGTAGAGATCGACAAAAAAATCCTTATTATGATAACCAGAGTTCAATATTCTATGATTTTGTCCAATCAGTTCATCACGGCTAAACCCACTAATTTTTTCAAACAGTTTATTCGCATAGGTAATGGTTCCTTTCACATCGGTAATGGCTACAATCGAGTGTTGATTAAAGGCATAACGTTGTTCTTCAAAATCCTTGTCTTTGACATGTTGGGCAATCACCATATTGTGAAAACTTCTTGCGAGTAAACCAATTTCATCCTTACCATCCAAAGGCAATTTAGGTAAATGGCCTGTCGCTTGAAAACTACGAACACCATCAATGGTTTCAATTAGTGGTTTCGTAATTCGTCTAGAAACAATCACCGCTAAAGCTAAAGCAAGAAAACCAAGGCTCAAGCCAATTATTAAACTACGGATCTTTAATTTATCAAGGTTATCTTCTAAGGTTTGATGATCTAAAATGGATATCCATCTCAACAGATGTTGTTCACCGTACTTTCTGAAATCCATTGTTTTGTATATAAGTGATGGGTGATCCATCGAAGCATTTTCATTATCTTCTCGCCTGTAAGTTTCCTGTTCTTTATCTTCACGTAACGAATTAGCAATTTCGTAAAACTCATCTTGCATAAAAAACCGTTTCGACAAATCGAAACCAAAAGTTTTAGTAGGGTCTTTATGATAAAGATATTCGCCATCATGATTGGCTAAAAAGAAATCGGCATGGGATGAGCTTGTCGACTTTAGGTTATTGATAAACAGATCGAAATCTATATTGATAATCACTATTCCAAACACTTTACCGCTCAAAGCACTATAAATTGGTGTAGCCACTCTTAAAGTAGATTGATAGGGTTTTTGTATCTCGCCAATTCTACTACCACCCACTCGAGACAGTTCAATTTTAGAATAATACACTTCGGTTGGCATGAGCCGCGCTGTATTACCAAAATACTCCCATTCTGCCTTTTGGGTAAATTTTGAAGAGGGCACAGCGGTAATTCCAGAGCCTGTTCGAATCGCTTTAACCAACTCCAACCCATGATCTGCTACACCAATATATCGAACTTGTTGGTAGTTAGGGTGGCTTTTTAAAAACTCAACAAATGTCTTTTCTAATTGATTTTGCCATAGCTTGCGGTTAATTTTATCCTTTGTCTCGGTAGAAACAATAATACCTTGGATTGGCGGTGTAGCACTTAAAAATTGAACGTCTGAAAAAGATGAAACATAAAGCTCTTCAAAAATAGGCACTACCAAATCGCTCTGTAATTCTAACTGCTTGATGCCTTGCTCTCTCACTAATTTTTCGCTATCGATAAAGAAAGTTACACTAATAACGGTGGTTATTATCACCGACATAACGAAAGCGGAAAGAGGGATCGTGATCAGTTGAGAGCGTTTTGTGAATCCTACTTCGACCATTCCGCTTGATTGTGATTGTGATTGTGAAAACGCTCCCACCCCTCGGTCAAAAGAATGTAACGGTTCTTTTTCTAAAATATCAAAGAAAATACCGAACAATATACATAGATACGCTAATATTTTAAGTGTGTGAGCTATATTAAAATGGTTATCAAATAAGGCGGTTGAACCAAAACTCATATGTAATTGTGTGACAATTTCTGGAATTAGCGCTAACAATAGAGCGGTTTTCATAGGTGTCGGATCTTTTTGTTGCCAGCTCCATATTAGTGCACCCGCCAAAACAAAAAGAGCCATCGGCAAAACGTCGTATGGCCTAGTTACTATTGCGTCGGTAAACATGGTTTGAGGGAGTGATTCGCTATTGGCAGCAATATTGACTGAAATAAGCGCAATCGAAATAAAAATAGTTGCAATCAAAAAGAGCAATTTAACAGCTGATCTGTTATCAATATCTGTTTTTTTGCTTTCCCGTGTATACCAAAGACTAATTAATACACCGACAATTAGAATACTGGCATTAAAAACCCGAGAGAAAGCCCAAGTAAAAGGAAGTAAATATCCACGTTCTAAGAACGTGGTTTTGATTGCACCCTATAAGGGTGTATTGAGCTAGCCCTCTGAGAAGGCTAGCCGCTTACCGCCACATC
>NVTT01000065.1 GCA_002401655.1 Gammaproteobacteria bacterium
AAAGACTTCACTCAACTAATGACTATTGGTCACCCGTTGATTATGAAGCTATGCAAAAAGTTGTGTAATTGAGTGTCCCGAATAGTGTTGACAGATCAAATTGAACAATTACTAAGTAAGACTATTCACTCAACCGTGAAGTTGACTTACAAAATATTTTGTCCGAACTTTATGATAAATAGCATTGCCGTTGCCTATTTTTTTATGGATAATAATCATATTGATTGGAGGGGAATGATATGCAACGATTTAAAAATATTCTTTGTGTGGTTAGCACTGAACAGAAAGATAATCCAGCATTGGAGCATGCAGTTAAGTTAGCAGAAAACAATCAGGCTAGTCTTTCTGTTGTGGAAGTGATCGATAAAATACCAGCTAACACAAGGTTACTCGAACGCACTCTGTCACTCGGAGATATTCAAGCGACGATAGTGACAGAGCATCAAAAGATTCTCTCTGAAATGGTTTCGTCCTTAAACAGCAATATTAGAATAACGTCAAAAGTGCTTACCGGCATATCATTTTTAGAAGTCATATATGAGGTTCTTCGTAATGGTCATGATCTGGTATTCAAGGTAGCTGATAATAATGGATTGTTGGGTCGTCTGTTTGGTAGTGATGATATGCACATACTTCGCAAATGCCCTTGTCCTGTATGGTTAGTCAGGCCACATGCATCGAAACCCCATCAAAGGATATTGGCGGCAGTGGATGTTGATGATAACTACCCATCAGGCGAGTTAAATACGAGGCAACAACTCAATCATCAAATTCTCGAATTGGCAACTTCGCTGGCAATCTCTGAGTCTGCCAAACTGGATGTTGTTCATGTCTGGGATGCTATCGGTGAAGGCTACATGCGCTATGGTTTAGGGAAACAACCAGAACACGAAGTAGATGCGTATGTTGAAGATGTCAAACAACTGCAAAATCTTAATATGAACCGACTAATGAGTCAAATAACGAATACATTAGGACAAGATGCTTTGGAGTATATCAAGCCAGAAACGCACTTAGTGAGAGGTCACGCTTTAACAAATGTTCCAGAATTTGCCGCAGAGATAAATGCCGATTTAGTTGTTATGGGGACAGTGGCTCGAACAGGTCTTTCCGGTTTTTTTATGGGTAATACAGCAGAAAGTATTCTTAACCAACTTGACTGTTCAGTTCTTGCAGTTAAACCAGCAGGGTTTGTAAGCCCCGTAACATTAAATGCATAACAGTATATTTGTGCTATTAATTACAGCCATTCTTAAACTATAGCTTCATCTGGTAAAACGAAGCCAAAGGGTTGTTCCAGATATAGCAAAAAAATAGCCGTGCAATACGACTATGAATTAACTAAAAAACAAAAAGTAATCCAATTGCGGTTTAGGTAGCAGTTAGGGGGGACAATACTTATTTAGTATCGTGTGATTTTTCTCAGGTTTCTAAATTAAGAGATATCTTGAAGCGAATTAAGTTGAGAACGCATATTAAGCCATAATCCGCCACTTTCTCTACCATATTTCCAGACGACTTCTTTAAGCTTCTCTTCATCTCCGCGGCTAACAATTTCACTTAGCGCTAAATAATATTCTTTGGCTTTTGTTCTTGTCTCTTGCTTACCAAAATAGTAACTACCGATGCGATAATAGATGTTTCTAAAGCCATTAAGCATTAATACATATACTGGATTATTAGTTAAAACAGCGCACTCATGTTGAACTCTCCAATCAAACTCAATGAAGGCCTCACTAGTTTCAGGAACATTCTTAATTTTAGCAAATATCTCGCTCATCTTTGCTGCATTTTCTTTCATCGCAAATCGGAAGATAATTCCACCAAACTGAGTCCGAACATCCAGTAATTGATCAGCAAAATTCAAAGAGCCTTTATCATCTAATCGAGTAATGGTATCTAAAATATGCAAACCACCGGTTTCCCATATATTATTAACTTGCGTCGGTTTACCGTGCTTAATCGTTAACCAACCATCTCTTGCTAAACGCTGTAAAACTTCGCGTAAGGTTGTTCGAGTTACGCCTATCAATTCTGATAGYTCTCGCTCAGCAGGAAGWATMGTWCCCGGTGCAAATTTWCCATTCCAWATAGAATCAACAATATACTCTTCCGCGAAGGCTGCAGGACTGCGTGCGGTAAGTAATTTAGCCATAGAGTTATCCTTAGTGTTTCTTTAAGTTTGTTGTTTTTACTTTTAATAATCTACTATCGAGCTTAATTTGTGCAAAATAAAGTATATCAGACTACTGGTCAGATATGTTGCTTATGCTTTTGAATTCTCGAAGAAAAGAAAACTTGAACTAANTTTTAAAGCTTTTACTATTAAAAAGTCTGTTTTTATCACTAATAATGCCTAAAGCATTTGGCAATTGGCTCAAATACGTCTAATATTTATATACCTATCCCACCTCAATATACAGTTCAATGATTTAACACTCACTAATCTGGACATCCTTGGTTTACACAGATTAATTTAACTAATTATAATAAATTCGGAACTATTCGACACAAAAGGACCCTATATGCAACGTTCACTCCCATTAGCTTTTCTCGACAATTTTTTAGGAAGCGCCCCTGGTTGGTACAAACTTACCATTATTGCTTTTTTGCTTATTAATCCGATCATTCTGTATATGTTTGGTCCATTTGTAGCAGGCTGGATAATTGTTGTTGAATTTATATTCACATTAGCTATGGCATTAAAATGCTACCCACTTCAACCTGGCGGTTTAATCGCAATTGAAGTGTTAATCATGGGATTAACAACAGCCCATCATGTTGGAATGGAAATAGCCTCTCAATTAGAAGTTATTTTATTATTGATTTTTATGGTCGCAGGTATTTATTTTATGAAAAACCTGTTGCTTTTCGCGTTTACAAAAATATTATTAGGAGTTCGTTCAAAAATTATTTTGTCATTGCTCTTTTCGGCAATGGCCGCCTTTTTATCCGCATTTTTAGATGCACTAACAGTTACAGCCGTTATCATTTCTGTTATTACCGGTTTTTATGGTGTATATCATAAGGTAGCATCGGGTCGGAAACCTCATCACGATCATGATCATTCGAGTGATGAAAATGTTGAAACATCGCACAAAGAAGATTTACGCCAATTCCGTTCGTTTTTACGTTCTATTCTGATGCATGCTTCAGTCGGGACGGCATTAGGAGGCGTTTGTACACTGGTTGGAGAACCTCAAAATTTAGTCATTGCGGGTGTAGCTGGGTGGGATTTTGCTGAATTCTTTTTCAGAATGTCTCCTGTCACAATGCCGGTATTAGTGGTTGGATTATCCACTTGTGCTATTTTAGAAAAGACCGGTAAATTTGGCTATGGTGCTAAAATACCTGAATCGGTAAGAGCCATTATTGAAGAAGATGCCGCTAAAAAGTTAGAAGAAAGAACTACACGTGATGTTGCCGAATTAATCGTTCAAGCGGCTGTTGGCATATTTTTAATTCTTGGTTTGCTCAATCAGTGGGCTGAAGTTGGTTTGATCGGTTTAGCCGTTATTGTATTGATCACCGCTTTTACGGGAATCGTTGAAGAACATCAATTAGGCAAAGCTTTTGAAGAAGCATTACCCTTCACAGCTTTACTCGCTGTGTTTTTTGCCATAGTTGCGATGATCGCTGAGCAAGGTTTATTTGGCCCAGTGATTCATTGGGTACTGCAATTAGAAGGCTCTAATCAAACTGGGATGTTTTATATTGCCAATGGACTACTGTCCATGATCAGCGATAATGTTTTTGTAGGGACTGTTTATATAAAGGAAATTGATCTTGCATTAAGAAATGGAGTCATTAGTAGAGACACTTTCGATCAACTTGCGGTAGCTATCAATACAGGGACTAATATCCCGAGCATTGCGACGCCAAATGGTCAAGCTGCATTTTTATTCCTTTTAACATCTACGCTTGCACCGCTTGTTAGACTCTCTTATATGAAGATGGTTAAAATGGCATTACCTTATACCATTACGATGTCTATTACGGGCTTCTTTTTTGTCTTCTATTATCTACAACCTATGACGGACAAAATGTATGAAAACAATATTATTCATCATCATGTAGAACAACCTGCAGACGTTGATGGACACGGTAAGAAAAAATCTGGACATTAGTAACTAGAGTCAGATACTTAGTAAACTCACAATAAAAAGCCTCTAACGAGGCTTTTTATTGTCTTTTTGTTTCGAGGTAATGGCTAATCGTAATAACTTTCTAAAAATGCACCAAAGCTCATTTCATCATTTTCTTCCATTATTTTTTTATTTTCATGTGACTGTTTAGCTACTTGTTGATAGTGCTCTAATCGTTCTTTGGATAAAGGGTTATTAACAAATTCCTCCTTATGCTTTTTAGATAACTCATAAGCTAATGGAAAAAATCCTTCCTCACTATTTTCAATTCTTTTAACAATCCTTCCCGAAAAAGTTTTATCAAGATCTAGCGTTTGTTCATGTAAATTCTTTAACGTTTCTGAGTGCTCAGAAATAGAGTAGGTTTTATCAAGCATTTCTGCAAAAGGCTTCATCTTATCTAACATTGTATTGGTTAGCTCTTTTAAACAAATGCTACTATTTTGAACCGACAAACAAAGTTCTGGGTGACGACCATTTAATACGACTCTATCAAAATTGGCAGTATTTTCACCTTTCTCTCTAGCGGTAATCGGTTCCGACTTTGCAAATAAACATGTCAATAATAACGTATCGATAAACGCCATTTGATTGGACTCTAAGCCTATAGGTGAAAAAGGATTAATATCCAATGCTCTAACTTCAATATACTCAATTCCATGAAGTTTAAGAGCTTTGGTTGGACGCTCACCTGATTTAGCAACTCGTTTAGGACGAATACTGCCATAAAACTCATTTTCGATTTGTAGGATGTTAGCGTTTAATTGTTGGTATTCACCATTGTGTATAACACCTAGAGAACGATAATAAGGATCTTCCGTTCTAATGGCTTTTTCAAGTGCCGCGATATAAGACGGTAGGCTGTTGTAGCTCACATTTAATTGGCTTTGGACTTTATTTTGGTATCCAAGATCGCTCATTCTTAGCGACGTTGAATATTTTCCGTAACGAGTTCCTGGAACTAGCTCATCAAGATCGATGTTTTTTCCTTGGATAAAGCTTTCGCATAAAGCGGGTGATGCTCCGTAAAATAAAGGGATTAACCATGAATAACGTAAGTAGTTTCTAATCATCCCCATATATTTTTCGGAAATAAAGTCTTTTAAATCTAACTCCGAACCTTCTTTTTCATAAAACGCTTGCCAAAAGCTCATTGGAAGCGAGAAGTTGTAATGAACACCAGCAATAGTTTGCATAAACCGTCCATAACGATGACCTAAACCTAAACGATAAATTTCTTTCATTTGCCCGCTATTGGATGATCCGTAACGACCAATAGGAATGTCCTCTTCTCCGCCCATAATGCACGGCATGCTCATTCCCCATAACACTTCATCACCTAAGTATTGATAAGCGAACTGATGCAGTTCATACATCGTTTTAAGTGGTGCATTACGATCGGTTGTCGGTGGAGTAATAAATTCAGGTAACGCTTCAGAATAATCAGTGGTGATATATGGATTAGTTAAAGTCGCACCTAACTCTTTAGGATGAGGTGATTTTGATAGATAACCATCGGGCTGAATTCGCAAACTTTCTTTTTCTAGCCCCCGCTGAATGCCTGAAAGATGAGATGATAAATCCTTCGCTATGGCTAGATTATTAATCTCTAATGGTTGCATTAACTAACGTCCTTTATAAATATGGCATTTCTAGAGTTTTATTCAAATTAATTAAATATTAGCAACTGCGAATACTGGTCATTTTCTCTCAAGAATTCAAGCTTTAATATTAAATTGATAGAGTTTAGATGCTTAAATTCGTTACATTATATGTCTATATTTTTCATTACCTGACAGCTAAAGCAATAACACTACTAGAGACTTTCAAGCCAAAGGTATAGTTCATCCATTGTAAAAATCCAACCCAACTCATTCTCATTTGATTTTAATACCGGTATTCGCATTCCGAAGTTTTCAATTAATTTGTCGTCATTAGCAATTTCTACTAGTTGTAATTCAAATCTCTGTGCAAATAATGGTTTTTCATTCAACAAATAGTGAAACATTTGAGAAGCTTCATCGCATAAATGACAACCCGAAGTTGTCATTAGCTCGATAACGACCCTATTTTCTATATTCTTCGAAATCATCTCTTATTTAAATACTTTGAATTTTCCAACATCGATGTAATGGACGCCTAAAAAAGTCCATGGAGGTTGTTTGTTTTGTTATTTCATTCACCAAAACTTTCTCATCATACAAGTCTTCATACTTTTCAGCATCAAATTCCATTTTAAACTGCTTAAAATTATTGGAAAAATAGAGCGTTCCTTTATCACTTAATAATTTTACGCATTGTGAGATTAATAATTCGTGATCGCGCTGTATATCAAAATGGTTTTCCATCTTTTTAGAATTTGAAAAAGTAGGCGGATCTAAAAAGATGACATCATATTTCAAGTTAGAATCTACCGCTTCTTTAATCCAAATCAAGGTGTCATCCCTAATGAATTCATTTTTTTCTAAAGACAAACCATTTAAGTCAAAATTATCTTTTGCCCAATTAAGGTAAGTGTTTGATAAGTCGACACTAGTTGTTTTACTTGCACCGGCGCTGGCAGCATAAACTGAAACTGTACCTGTGTAACAAAAAAGATTTAAAAATGATTTACCTCTACATTCTTTAGCTATTATTTGACGTATATTACGATGGTCTAGAAATAACCCCGTATCCAAATAGTCTTTTAGATTAACAATAAACTTTCTACCAGACTCAACAATATTAAAGTCATCTTTTTCTATTTCTTGACCTGTCTCATCTCGTCCCTTAGTTTCGTATTGCCAATCACCTTTTTGCTGCCGCCTCTGCTTTATATAAACCGACTCTAAAGGTAATTCAAAGATCCCCGCAACTACACGATGCAGATCTTTAATTCTTCTTATCGCCACTTTTTCATCAATCGATTTAGGCGCACGATATTCCTGTATATGAATTCTATCTTGGTATACATCAATCGCCGCATTGTATTCAGGTAAATCAGCATCATAAACTCGGTAACAGCTAATATCATTCTGCTTTAAAAAACTTTTAAGTTTTTTTCTGTTTTTTTCTATCCGATTATTTAATTGAAGCGCCGCTTCAGATAATCGTTCTTTATAATTCTTGCTCGAGCCTTCCGTTGTTCGCTTTTTTAAATAATTTTTTTGTTCAAGGTCAAAATTTAAAAGTTCACAGGCAATACTGCCATTATTAAATTTATAGATTTTTTTTGCTCTTATGCCTAATGAATGGCCAAACACTTTRTYAGGACTCAGWACMGAAGCATTCCAACCYGAAAATTKTTCTTTTAACARATCGCCAAGYTCAGYATAWAGTTTTTTAACTTGSTCAAARTCACCTAACCTTTCRCTRTARGGCGGATTAACAATAACTAAACCACTACTCGGTGTATCGATTTGACTAACTTGATCGATCCCTGCAATATTAACTTTTATATTGTTTGATAAATCGTAATGATGCAACATTTCTAAATTGGATTGAGCTAACGATATCGCATTAGGATTTAAATCACTTCCCATGATATGCAAATATTCTTTGTTTTTATTATTTTCAAAACGCTTGTTGGCCTTTTCAATAGTCTGTTGCCATAGATCACTATTAAATTGGTTCCAACCATAAATCCCTAAATAATCACGATACGTCCCAGGCGCTATATCAAGCGCCATCATTGCAGCTTCAATAAGAAAGGTTCCTGAACCACACATGGGATCATACAAACTTAATTGAGAGCTTTCATCATTTCCTTTATCCTCAAACTCTCGACAACGCTTTAGCCACCCTGCTCTTATAAGCAAAGCCGACGCCAAATTTTCTTTGATTGGAGCCACACCACCCTGCTCTCTATAACCTCTATGATGTAAACCAATCCCAGCCAAATCAATTGAAAGAGTTACTTGGTTTTGTCTTATTCGACATTGCAATACGACATCGGGTCTATCAAATTCTACATCCGGTCTTTGTTCATCCATATCAGTATAATGATCAACAATGGCATCTTTAATTCGCTGGGATATAAACTGAGTATGCGATAATTCAGAGCGAAAACTTTGTGAATGAATAACAAAACTAGCATTACTTTTTATATGTTGAGACCAATCAATAATTGAGACTTGGTCATATAATGCTTTTTCATCTTTAGCTTCAAATTTTGCAACGGGATAAAGTACGCGACTCGCGACTCGACTCCACATTAAAATATCATAAAGGATCGGCCATTCAGCGTCAAAGTTTACTAAAGACAATCCTTCTTTAACATTTTCAGCACCTAACTCTTTTAGCTCATCGACCAATAGATATTCTAAACTAGTAGCGCATGTAGCGAAAAACTGTGGCATATTAAATTCCTCTTAACGCTTTAGCTATTGAGTGAATTAATCTCGGACCTTTATAAATAAATCCAGAATAAACCTGTACTAACGTCGCACCCGCTTCGATTTTTGTTTTTGCTTTAGAGGCATCATCAATACCTCCTACGCCAATAATCGGGAATGCACCATTGATTTTGTCTGAAAGTTTTTTAACAACTTCAGTGCTAGAATTAAAAAGAGGCGATCCACTTAATCCGCCTTTCTCATCAGAATGAGATAAATCTTCAACACCCTCCCTAGAAAAGGTAGTATTAGTTGCGATTAAACCATCAACTTCGTGCTTAAGAAAAGCCTTTACCAAGCTATCAATTTCTTCATCATTTAAATCAGGCGCTATTTTAATAAGAATCGGTTTCTTTATAGAGGATTTTTCGCTTAGCTCTTTTTGCTTCAATTTTATTGCACTTAATAATTCATCAAGTGCTTCACCAAACTGAAGTTGACGTAAGTTTTCGGTATTGGGCGAAGAAATATTAACCGTAATATAACTAGCATAAGGATAAACTTTTTCTAGACATATCAGGTAATCTTGTGTCGCCTCTTCGACAGGTGTATCGAAGTTCTTGCCAATATTAATTCCCAAAACACCTTTAAACTTTGCTCTTTTTACATTTTCAATTAGGTTATCAACGCCAAGATTATTGAAACCAAAACGATTTATTAATGCGTGAGCTTTAGGTAGACGAAACAATCTCGGTTTAGGATTACCGGGTTGCGGTCTTGGCGTTACTGTTCCCACTTCGATGTGTCCAAACCCCATAGCAGCAAAAGCATCGATACAACGAGCATCTTTATCTAATCCGGCAGCTAAACCTATTCTATTGGGAAATGTCAATCCAAAACATTCAACGGGATCTTTAACCAAAGGCTGAGAAATTAGTGATTCTAGTGGCGTATTTTGGATTTTTTCAAGCCAACGCAGAGTGAGATCATGGGTTTTCTCAGCATCTAATTGAAATAAGAATGAGCGAGCTATTGGATAGAATAAATTTAACATGGGTATCAGTTGGTATATAGGGATATGAGCATTTTCGCGGATTATATAGAGCTTGTAGTCCTTTGTCCTCTAAAATAAGCTATAACCCCATCATCATTTAAGGCGATTGACTTAAAACATCATCAAATATGACTAAACTACATGAAGCTCCAATTGATCTAAGTCAATATTCAGTTAATTAATTTTGGCGCTGAAAATCAACGTTCGTTTGTCATTGTCATCATTTATGGATTTATGTTCTACCGGTATATCGTTCAATTTAGTTCCTTTCCCAATACTAAATTCCCCCTTGCTATTGACCTTAAAAGGTTCGTTTTCACTATCGATTTGGTTCGAAGATTGCCACAGCATTATCGCCTGCATCGCACTTTCTATCTGCTTTTGACTAAGTCTATCTCCGTTATCCCACTTTCCAATTTCCACAGCTAATTTCAATTTGTTAATTGTGTCTTTATCAAGATGATTAACGTAATTTTGATAATCCATATTTTTTAACTCCTTATAACCTCTATTCAACTAACCTTCCAATTTTCAACATATTAAGGTCATGGATGTTGTTCGAAATAGCAATATCGCAGATCTTAAAATATTGACACTGACTAATGATTTATCATACCCTAATCGTTATAACTAAAACAGAATCAGGGGATATTATGTCTTTAACCAACGCAATTGCTTTAATGTACGAGCCTAACGAAGAGTGGCCAAACATCAATGAGAAAAAACAAAGTATTTCTCACATCTATTTTACATTCCTCATATTCTTTGCAGCAATTCCACCTGTATCAGCTTTTATTGGAAGTACCTATGTCGGATGGCAGGTAGGTTCAGGCGAGGTCCACACTTTGACGGAAATGAGCGCCCTTTACTTATCTGTATCAGCTTACATCGCTATTTTGGTCGCAGTGTTCGTTTTATCACTTTTTATACGGTGGATGGCAATAACCTACGGAGCAAATCCTACATTAGCGCAGTGTGTTAATTTAATTGCGTATAGCTTCACACCATTATTTTTGGCTGGTTTTTTAGGTGCCTTCCCAATTCTTTGGTTAGATATGCTTATATCTTTGGTTGCAATAGGGATGTCAATTCGATTATTATTTAAGGGTGTCCCTTTACTAATGAATATAAGCGAAGAAAAAGCTTTCTTATTTTCTAGCTCAATTCTCACGGTATCGATGGTTAGCCTAGTTGGAATGTTAGCTATAACGGTGATATTTTGGGGCTCTGGTATGGCACCAGTTTTCCAATAAAATAAATTAAAATCACCTAGAAGTCTAAAATAAACAGCAAATGGTTTACCATTAAAAAATTAAGTTTTAGACTTTTACTAGAGAATAAAAATGGCAAGTATTTATTGGTTAATCCCTCTGACTTTAGTTATATTAACGGTAGCTATTGTCATATTTTTTTGGGCTGTTAAAGATGGTCAGTATGATGATCTTGATGCAGAAGCCTCTAAAATATTATTTGATGACGATGATCATTAGTAACCATTTATTCCACCTTCGTCACCTACCACAAAATTTAAAATGATACAGCTAAATATAACTCTTTATAAAACCCGAAATAAAAAGCTATTTTATTTCAGTTTTATCAATCTAATAATATTTGGTCTTATTTTAGGTAACCAATTAGAAGCTAGTGAATCAAAACTAACGCTCTCTGAAGAATTTTATTTGATTGCAATCAATGGCAAAGAACATCCAAAAGCCCAAAGACAACCTAGCATCGTTCCATTGAAACTAGGTTTTAATAAGATTGCATTACAATATAAATCAGTTTGGAGCGTTCCATCTAAAAACACCATTTCGCCCGTGAGTTCGAAAACATTTATTGTTTCTTTTTATCTAGCAAAGAAAGATAACTTTCGATTAACATTTTTAAAACCATCTACATATTTAGCTAGTCTTCAATTCTCGAAATCGCCAAAAGTTAGCTTCATCAATAAAACAAGGCAGGGTAAAATACGACGGTCTCTTAAATTGAATATCTCAATACCCTTAAACCAAAGAGTTGAAAATATCGTAAGAATAACTAAAGCGAACCCTGGCCTGAAGAGATCACAAAGTCCAATCATGATTACTAGCAAAAAACAAAAATAATTGAAAATCACACCCAATAGAGAAAATTAAATGTTAGAAGTTATTGTCAGTGGTGTAATACTTGGATTGATGGGATCCGGACATTGTGTTGCTATGTGTGGAGGTATCATATCAAGCCTGTCTGTTACCGCAAGACCAACGCTAGAAACCCAAAATATAAATTCAATTCCAATTAGTAATCTCAAACAAAATAAAAATAACTGGCTCGCAATATTTTTATATCAAGTTGGAAGGATATCCAGCTATACAATTGCTGGATTACTCGTAGGGGTAGCCGGAAATTTATTTGGAACATCCGTTGAAGATTTAACATCAATACCTTTATTAAAAATATTTTCAGCTCTATTAATTATATTAATGGGACTTAATATTTCTCGAATTCCAATAGGCAAATTCAATATAGAAAATATTGGGAAATATTTGTGGAATGTCATAAAACCCTACAGTCGTCACTTTCTCCCCGTTGATAAGCCGTACAAAGCATTGCTTTTAGGCGGTGTGTGGGGATGGTTGCCTTGTGGATTAGTTTATACGAGTTTAGGCTACGCTGCTGCAACTGCGGACAGCTTATCAAGTGCCACATTTATGTTTTCATTTGGATTAGGCACGTTGCCAAGTACCTTACTAATAAGTGGCATGAGTATGAAAATAAAAAAACTACTTAACAATTTAATCGTTATTCGCATAACCGGCGCAATTTTTGTTATTATTGGCGCATACATGCTGATTAATTTAATAGGTAATCCATCAGCACATATGCACCATTAACATTAACTATTTTTTATTACTGACATTCCTTCCTATATCACTAATCAGTCTGAATCTATTTCGAGAATTTCGCTATTTTTTGATTCACTCATAGCGTCGGTTACTGCAACAAATAAAGTAGCTAATGGAATAGCGAAAAACACTCCCCAAAAACCCCAGATCCCGCCAAAGAAAAGCACAGCAGTAATTATAGCAACTGGATGCAAATTATTAGTTTCAGAAAAAAGAAGAGGCACTAATAAATTTCCATCTAAAGCTTGAATGAATAAGTAAGTCATCATTAGATATAAAAACGTATCGCCGGTACCAAATTGAAATAACCCAACAAGAATCACGGGAATAGTTACAATCGTCGCGCCGATATAGGGCACTAAAACCGATAGTCCAACCAATACACTAAGTAAAACAGCATAATTAAGATCGAAGAAAACAAAAGCAATATAGGTGATGATCCCGACAACAAATATTTCAACGACTTTACCGCGCACATAATTTCCAATCTGAACATCTACCTCCCCCCATACGCGCATAGAAAGTTGTCTTTCTGCAGGTAACCATCGAGTTAACCAAGATAAAATAGGATCTTTATCTTTCAAGAAGAAGAATATAAGCATAGGAACTAAAAACATATAAATCATGATGGTAATAATATTTTTAAATGAAGCCAATGAAAAACTGAGTAACATATCACCAGCATGACTAAGGCTAGAAGCAAACTGCGCAATGATTGCTTCAATCTGCTCTTTAGTAATGAGATCGGGATATTCTTCGGGAAGTGATAATAGTTTCGCTTGGATATTATTTGCCATACTCGGTAAGTCAGTGAATAGTAATTCTCCTTGTTTAGCTAAAAGAGGAATAATTCCGATGATGATTCCTAAGCTAATTGCACAAAAACTAAGAAAGACTAAAATAACACTGAGCATTCTAGGCAAATTTCGCTTAACCAAAGCACTAACCGCCCACTCCAATAAGTAAGCTAAAACAGTAGCCACAAGTAGAGGCATCAATATTTCGCCGATTAAATATAAAGCCAGAAAACCAGCAACGAGTAAAATTGCGAGAATAATTGATTGAGGATTAGAAAAATTTCTTTTGAACCATCTTACAAATATTTTAGTCATTTAGTGTCCGGATTTAAGTATTAAGATGCCATTATTCAGCTGTAGGTTTTCATTCAACATTCGCTGTTAAGACTGTTTAATCACAGTAAAGTGAAATTCATTACCTACTTTTTTGATAGTCAGTAAATGACTTGTTTGAGTTACAAATGATCTAAAATCTCTTTGCGATGCCGGATCGGTTGCTCGAAGCACAATTTTATCACCATTTTCAGCTCGATTAAGGGCTTGTTTCAATTTCAATAGAGGAAGAGGACAAGGTAATTTTCTGGCGTCTATTTTTATTGTATTATCTTTCATCTAGCCTTATTTCATAGACTTATCATTTTAGTTAATTTACTCAGTATTTTGAGGGGTATATGTAGAGTAATTAGAACCGTAAAGGTCGATATTAACATGAAGCTATCAATAATTATCTGATAATTTTGTAAATAGATATCTATACCGTAATTATTCTAAGCTACTGAATTATTTGATTAATATCTCAGTTTTCAGAAATAAATCATAAATGGCGATAATGAGTATTAGTTTAACTCCTTTACATACCCTTAAAAAAAATGTAAGTTTAGCTATTGAAATATAAGCTAATGCTAATAAAGGTAATTCTAATGCTTGCTGTATTCATCCAAAAATAAGAACAAGAGCAAGAAGAATCACTCAATAAATATTACTTTAACTAGTCGCTATTTTTAATAGTTTGACTTTTACAACAGACAAACTGGGAGACTAACGATGGAAATTAGATGGAATTGGCTCAAGAGTGGAATGGTACTGGGTACTGTTTTCCTCATTGCTGTAATACTCGTAAAACCAATAGGCGTTTCAACTCAATTCGTTATCTTTGACGGCATGGTTTGGAATTTATTCTCAGAAGATGTCGTATCTGAAGATTCTAGTAGCAAAACTGGTTACACAAGTAATAACGAATATCTTAATAAAAGCGGCGGTAAATACGCTAAAAATATAGAAAACCCCATTAACTATGGTTTTCTCTTTGTAATCGCAATGATTGGTGGTGGTTTAATCTCATCAAAACTGCAAAATAGCAAAATAAGTAGTGATGATAAGGAAGCACCTAAGGTATTTAGAGAGTCTGGTCATAATAAACGCTACATCGTCACTTTTATTGGTGGCATCTTGGTACTATTTGGTGCGCGTTTAGCCGGAGGATGTACTAGCGGGCATATGATGAGCGGTATGATGCAAACGTCATTGAGTGGATATCTTTTCGCTTTTGGCACGTTTGCGGCGGCAATCCCCGTTGCTATTTTCTTTTATCGTAATTCTAGTAAGGGAGAAGCATAAAATGACTATTATTTTAGCGTTAGCCATTGGCGGCCTATTTGGATTTGTACTCCACAGAGTGGGTGCAGGAAATCCACAAAACTTGATTAATATGCTGAGATTACAAGATCTCCATTTAGCCAAAGTTATTTTGTTTGCAATTGGAAGTAGCAGTTTAGTTTTATTTATTCTATTAGCAACGGGGCTTATCAATGAGTCTCACATTAGTATTAAAGCTGCTTATTCAGGCGTTATTTTTGGTGGTCTAATTTTTGGAATTGGATTTGCAATTGCAGGCTATTGCCCTGGAACCTGTTTAGTTGGTTTTGGTGGTGGGCGAAAAGATGCTTTATTTTTTGTGCTAGGCGGTTTAGTTGGCGCTATCATCTTTACACTTAGCTATAGTTGGATTAATTCAACTTTCCCTAGTCTTTTTGAAGGAATTGCAGGTGGTAAAACAACTATTGCAGATACCGGAATCGAGAAGTTCGGCGGTATGATGGATAGTATTCCTGCATTAGCGGTTGCTGCGGTTATTGCAGTTGTATTTATGCTTGGTGCATGGAAGTTACCAAAACGCTTTAACGTATAGATATTCGTTAATATCTATACGCCTTAAACAATATATCAAGGGAGCTAGAAGCTCCCTTTTTTGTAACTTCAAGTGATCCTTTTTTCTACTTTTCTTTCTAGTTGTTAATATTTCTTAGTCTAAGTAAAATAACGACATCTAACTATCTAAAATTTTGTATTATGTCCTTACGTGTAGAAGTTGTAACAGTCACCCCTTTTAAACAAAATTGTTCTGTCATTTGGTGTAGCGAAACTTTAGAAGGAGCTGTTGTTGATCCCGGTGGCGATATTGAAAAAATCAGCGCAAAAATCAAACAACACCGTATTAATATCACACAAATACTATTAACTCATGGTCATCTCGACCATGCTGGCGGTGCCGCGAAATTGTCACGAGAGCTAAAGCTCCCCATTGTCGGACCACAAAAAGAAGATGAATTTTGGTTACTAGGAATTGAAAAACAAGGTGCCAACTATGGATTTGATGGTGCTGAGAACTGTCAGCCTACACAATGGTTAGAAGGCGGAGAATCGATTAAAGTTGGTAATGAAAATTTAGATGTTTACCATTGTCCCGGTCATACGCCAGGCCATTTAGTATTCCATCACGCAGAGTCTAAATTGGCTTTCGTTGGTGATGTAATATTCAAAGGCGGTATTGGCAGAACCGATTTTCCTAAAGGTGATTTTGATACCCTTATAAATTCTATTACTACAAAGTTGTGGCCTCTAGGAGGAGATAAACGTTTTGTATCCGGTCACGGTGCTTTATCGGATTTTGCATCTGAACGAGCGAACAATCCTTATGTGAGTGATACAAAACTAAGCAATCTGAAATAAACTAATAAAACCTTCTTTTTCAAACAAAATTGAAATGATTTCTATTTTGCTGAGTTAGGTTTTATTTAATTTACTAATTTATTTCTTTTTAACCACCTTTTTCTTAACGGCTTTCTTTTTAACTGCTTTTTTCTTTACCACTTTCTTTTTTAAGGTCTCTTCCCATTTTCCATCAACATAATGCGCACTCCAACCACTTGCTTTGCCGTCAACTTCTGTCATGACGTATTGCTCTTTTATTTTACGACTATAACGATACATCGCATTATTACCATCAGGATCTTGTACTGGCGCATGCGTTAAGTATTCAAATTTAGGATCRAGTTGCCCTTTTACCGATAATAATTCAGACACTAACGGCGCGCGTGTTTCACGATTTCGGGGAAATTGACTAGCAGCCAAGAAAATACCTGCGGCCCCATCACGTAAAATATAATGATCTTCCACTTTTAAACATTTCAAATCAGGCATTGGGATTGGATCTGCCTTTGGCGGAGCAGCTTCACCACTGCGTAATAATTTACGCGTATTTTTACAATCTTCGTTATTACAACCAAAATATTTTCCAAAACGCCCTACTTTTAGCTCCATGTTATCGCCACATTTATCACATTCGATAATGGGGCCATCGTAACCTTTTATTTTGAAGCTTCCTTCTTCAATCAAATACCCTTTACAACCTGGATTATTCCCACAAACATGTAGTTTTCGATCTTCATCAATTAAATAACCATCCATTGCCGACTCACAAACTGGACAACGTTTTTTCAACAGTAGATTTCGGCTCTCAGCTTCTTCATCTTTATCTACTGCTTCTATCTCATCGTCAGTGATCAGATTCATGGTATGTTTACAACGTTCTTCCGGTGGCAGAGAAAAGCCGCTACAACCTAAAAAGGTTCCCATTGATGAATTTCGGATCATCATGGTATTAGTTTCACACTTGGGACAGATTAAATCCATGTTAACGGATTTTTGATTTTCCATACCGCCTTCTTCAACCGGCAATTCAGCTTTTTCTAATCGTTTAGTCAGATCATTATAAAAGCTGGTTAAGGTATCTTTCCAATATTGCTTACCTTTAGCGATGGTATCGAGCGTTTCTTCCATTTTKGCRGTANAKGAATAATCCANTMAGNTTRTCAAAGCTYTCASTYAATCKATCMGTMACAATYTCGCCCATTTTATTGGCATAAAATCGTCTATTTTTAACAATCACATAACCACGATCTTGAATCGTTGAAATAATTGAGGCATAGGTAGAAGGACGACCAATACCTTTCTTTTCTAATTCTTTCACTAAAGCCGCTTCACTAAAACGTGGGGCTGGTTTTGTAAAATGTTGTTTTGGTAAAAGCTTTTCTAGAGAGAGTATTTCGCCGATTTTGACTTCAGGCAAAATAGTATCATCATCATTTTTACTCTTACGAGGCGGTTGTACCGATGTCCAACCATCAAATTTAACCACTCGTCCTTTTGCCGCTAATTTAAAATCATCCGCTTTAACAATCAAGTTAGTGACATCATATATTGCGTCAGTCATTTGACAAGCAATGAACTGCCCCCAAATCAAGTTATAAAGCTTGATAGCATCGTCATCTACATTTTTTATATGTTTGGTACGGGTACGAGCATTTGTAGGCCTTATGGCCTCATGCGCCTCTTGAGCTCCATCTTTGCTTGAATAAAACTTAGGCGAGTCAGGCAAATATTTGTCACCGTGATTTTCCTTTATATAGTCACGACACATTGCCAACGCATCTTGGCTCAACATCGTTGAATCTGTTCTCATATAGGTAATATAGCCAGCTTCATAAAGTCGCTGAGCCAACATCATGGTCTTTTTAACGTTATAACCTAAACGCGTACTCGCCGCTTGCTGTAGCGTCGAAGTAATATAAGGAGCGCTGGCCTTACTTTTAGTGGGTTTACTGTCACAACTTTCCACTAATAAATCGGCTTTCAATAATTTTTCTTGAAACTCATCACTTTCTTTCTTATTAACAGGACGGTATTTCTCGCCTTGGTAACGTCTAACTTCAAGGTTAAGCGCTTCTTTTTTTCCTGTAATGGTATCAGCCGTCAAACTCCAAAACTCTTCAGGGATAAAAATTCTTATTTCGCGTTCACGTTCGACTATTAACTTAACCGCTACCGACTGAACTCTACCAGCGGATAAACCTCTTGATACCTTTTTCCAAAGTAGTGGTGAAACCATAAAACCAACAACACGATCTAAAAAGCGCCTTGTTTGTTGTGCGTTAACAAAATCCATATCTAGTTGGGTAGGTTTAGAAAAAGCTTCTGTAATGGCTTTTTTAGTAATTTCGTTAAAAACGACACGTACATATTTATCATCACTGCCACCAATTTCTTCGCGTAAATGCCAAGCAATTGCTTCTCCCTCTCTATCCAAATCCGTTGCGAGATATATTTTGTCGGCATCTTTTGCATATTTTTTTAATTCTTTAACAACCTTTTCTTTACCTGGCAAAGTGGCGTATTCAGCGGCCCAATCATTTTCAGGATTTAAACCCATGCGCTTAAATAAGCCTTCTTTCGCCATTTTAGCTTTATGGATTATTTTCGCATCGGGAGAAAGCTTACGTGTATACGCAGCTTTCCTCGCCCTCTCCTTTGGATCAGAGCTTCCACCTGATGCTTTAGTTGGAAGATCGCGAACATGACCGACACTCGATTTTACGATGTAATCATTGCCGAGGTACTTATTAATTGTTTTAGCTTTAGCCGGTGACTCGACTATAACGAGTGATTTACCCATGAATTGAGAAGATCCCTAATAGAATAATGATTAGATTAATTGGTTTATTCATTAATCTAAGAAAATGGTTTGTTTTTATTTTATGTTGATTAATGGGGTGTTAGTCAACCTTTATTTTATTTTTTTATTTTTGGAGCTAAACTCTAAGTAAATAAATTTAATGATCAGATATCGTCAACTAATTACTTTCAGCCCCGCTTAAATCATCGTTTAGACTTTCATTTACACGATCTCTTAACTCTTTACCAGGCTTGAAGTGAGGGACATACTTGCCCTCTAGTTCGACTGATTGACCCGTTTTAGGGTTTCTTCCGACTCGAGGCTCACGATAATGTAAAGAGAAGCTCCCGAAGCCTCTTATCTCAATTCGTTTACCCTGCGCCAATGACTGAGCCATATGCTCTAAAAGACTTTTAACGACAAGCTCGACATCTTTTAGAGATAATTGTGATTGCCTTTCAGCCGATCGTTCAATTAATTCTGATTTTGTCATTTTTTACTGCCCCGCCTTTAATTTTGTATAACTTAACTATACGAACTTTAATCGGCTAAGTTGAAGCGATCTTAGCGCTACTTAATTCGATACATAACACAATAGACAATTTACACTCAAAATGCAAAAAAAAATGCCCAAAATCAATAGATTATGAGCATTTTAGTTAATATCGAAGGACTAAATCTTTGACGTTAATTCTAAAGAATTAACGTCATCAATTACCTAAAATATCATT
>NVTT01000066.1 GCA_002401655.1 Gammaproteobacteria bacterium
TTATTTCTTTTTGGGCTTTGTGCATATGCCCTGGATACCATTGAATGGTCATAATATAAATCGGTAATGAAATTTGGAGTAATATTATCCCTTAAAGGGTACACCATTAGATAGAGAAGAATTTTAAAAAGCGCTAGTTTTCTGTGCTAAAGTATTATTACACCTTATAACATCGACCTTATAAATAGACGATAAATAGGATTTTAATTATGGATAATGAAAGACGCCAATATCACCGAGTCAGCTTTGATTCTGTTGCCACTTTATCAGGCAACCAACAGTCGTTTGATTGCCAAATCATCGATCTATCTATTCATGGCGTATTATTACGCCCTCATGGTGTTATTTACGCGAAAGAAGATATCGAATATAAGCTCAACATTCCTTTAGAAACTGTACCATTAGATGCTGAAGCTTCTGAAGATAACTCAGAAGTCAGTATTCAAATGTCTTTAAAACTGATCCGACAAAAACCAGAAAGCCTGGCTTTTGAATGTAAAAATCTTGATTTGGATAGCATTACCCACTTGCGAAAAGTAGTTGAGTTAAATTCAGGCGATCCTAGTGTACTTGAACGGGATTTACAGACACTTTGCGCTGAGAATGATTGAAACCCTGTACCTAAAAATAATTATTCAAATTACAACTCGCCCATTTCAATTAATGCCTCTTGTAAATTACTAACGCCTTTGATTTGCATGCCTTTAATTATACCCTTTGGYTGATTWGCCTTCGGAACRATCGCYCTTGTAAAACCATGTTTAACSGCTTCTTTTATGCGTTCTTGTCCGTTAGGTACAGGTCGTATTTCCCCAGCTAAGCCAATTTCACCAAAGATAATTAAGTCTTGGGGTAAGACTTGGCTTCTCAAACTAGAAACAATCGCCAATAACTGTGCTAAATCGGCGCTGGTTTCCATTACTTTCACGCCACCAACCACATTAAGAAAAATATCTTGATCATGGCAGAATATGCCTCCATGACGAGATAACACAGCCAAAAGCATCGCTAATCGGTTTTGATCTAAACCAACTGCCACTCGTCTTGCTTGACTACCATGACACTCATCCACTAATGCTTGCACTTCAACCAGCAATGGACGCGATCCTTCCCAGGTAACCATGACGGCACTTCCTGGAGATGCTTGTTGATAACGTGATAGGAATATTGCTGAGGGATTTTGTACTTCTTTTAAACCTTCTTCCGTCATTGCAAAAACGCCTAATTCATTGACAGCACCAAATCGATTTTTGACTGCTCTTAATATTCGATATCGACCATCACGCTCACCTTCNAAATAAAGCACCGCATCCACCATATGCTCTAAAACTCTCGGCCCAGCCAATGATCCATCTTTAGTGACATGACCAACTACAAAAAGAGCAATGCCTTTTTGCTTTGCAAACCTTACTAATTGAGCGGTACTCTCACGGACTTGTGCCACCCCACCTGGGGCTGACTGTAACTGTTCTGTATAAATAGTTTGAATGGAATCAATCACCATAACCTGAGGTTGGGCCCCATTTTTTTCTTCCATCTGAGCCATTCCAATGATGGTTTCTACTTTGGTTTCAGTAAATAGACCTAATTGATCGCCATTGAGCCCTAATCGTTTGGCTCTCATGGAAATTTGTTGCGCAGACTCTTCCCCAGTGACATAAACCGCATTTAACGTTTCGCTTAAACGACACATCACCTGCAATAATATAGTTGATTTTCCGATCCCGGGATCGCCACCCAGTAATACAACGGAGCCTGGGACTAAACCGCCACCTAGCACTCGGTCTAATTCTGTTAAACTGGTTGCTATCCGTTTGGTGTTTTCATGTTTTACTTCACTGAGTTTTTGTAGCCTGCTAGCGGTGCCGGAATAACCCGCAAATCGGCCACTTTTWGCRTCCTTATCYGTATTAATTTGTTCAACTAAACAATTCCACTCACCACAATCACCACATTGCCCTCCCCATTTAGGCGAAACCGCACCGCATTGATTACAAATATATTGAATTTTAGTTTTTGCCATTGGTTGTCTCTTTATATTTTCTTAATACAATTCTTTTAACTGCTCGTAGGCTTCTTTAATTTGCATAAACTTAATCTTATCACCGCCTTTATCAGGGTGATACTGACTGGCTAATTGATTATATCTTTTTTTGATTTGAGATCGACTGAGATTATTATGTTCTTCTAAACCAAAACATTTTATCGCATCTGATTTCTTATCTATGGCTAAATATCTTTTCCAAAATAATGCCAACATATCCTGAACTTCTTCGTCAGGAAGATTCAAGTTGTCACTGTTTAAATAGAAATTTTGTAACTCTACGATTTCGCCCTTATATTCTGATACATGATATTCGGAAACATGACCTTCCTTTTTCGATTCTGAAGTTAAAGTCTTTTTACACAACTTGATCGAAAGAGCTGATATTTCTAGCTCAAAGCTCTGTTCCTTTAACGCTTCAGCTAATAAATAGAGGTGATGAAACAGATAAAAATGTTTTTTAAAAAGACTCGCATCCTCTCCTAACTTACTAAAAAATTTAGTGTTTTCCTGCAAATCAGTCATTAATTCATACTCTTTGATAGCAAGAGATTTATGCTCTAAATAATCTAGAAGTATTTGTTCTTTTTGATTCATATTAATTAATGCTAATATAACGTATATTCAGTAAATTCAGTAAATTCAGTTGAGAATAATATGAGTGATGAGAATACAGAAAATCATAACACAAACGATAAATCGCCAGAAGAGAATAAAAAAATTGGCCCTTTGCAGATAGTTGGAAGTGTTTTGGCCGCAATGGTAGGCATTCAAACTGAAGACAATCGAGAGCGTGATTTTACGTCGGGTCAAATTGGCAACTATATTTTTGTGGGTGTAATTGTCGTAATCATCTTTATATTCACTTTAATGTCAGTCGTTGATAACATTCTTGAAGAAGCTGGAATGTAAATGTTAACCATCTTTCGCGCTGGCAAAAAAGATAAAGCGAATATTGCCGAGTTGTTCGACCAATACCGCATTTTCTATCAGATGAAGAGTGATATAAAATCTTCATCAAAATTCATTGACGATCGCTTAAACCTAAATGATTCGATCATTTATTTAGCCAAATACGTTAATAGTCACTCATCCAAAGCATGCGGTTTCATCCAAATCTACCCTACTTTTTCATCTATCGCAATGAAGTCTATTTGGACGTTAAATGATCTATTCGTCAATCAAGATTATAGAAAAAAAGGATGTGCGAGAGCATTGATGAAACAAGTTGAAATTGATGCGAAAAAAAGTAATGTTTTTTCCATTAAACTAGCGACTGCTATTGATAATTCACAAGCAAAAAAATTGTATGAGTCTCTTAACTACAAAAAAACAGATCTTTATGATCATTATAGTTTAAGAATATAACTATCAATATTTGGTATTACAGGGGTCGGAGTCGTCATTAACAATAGATGAGATTCAAAACTGAAGTTCCACCCTAACAATAAAAGAATATTTCAGTTATAGAACGACTCCGACCCCGCTCTGCAATCGAGAATTTAAAATATGAATAGACTAAAAACAAAAATTCCACCGCCAGTCATTACACTAAGCTTTGGATTAATGATGTGGGCTATGAGTCTTTATTTTCCGCTGTATTTAATTGAGCATTCGAGTCTTCTTTGGATTGCTTTAGGTTGCATTGGATTGGGGCTTTGCTTAGATGTGCTGTCATTTATTAATTTTTTAAAACACAAAACAACAATCAATCCAATTAAGCCTGAAAAAGCGTCGAAGCTTGTAATAAACGGTTTTTATAAGTTTACCAGAAACCCCATGTATTTAGGAATGGTCTTTATTTTAACCGGAAGCGCTTTTCTATTCGGAAATGTTGGTTCTTTTTTAGTGCTTCCATTTTTTATATTGACGATGAATTACCTTCAAATAAAACCAGAGGAAAAAGTGTTAGAGAAAAACTTTGGTGAAAGTTATTTAGATTATAAAATGAATGTTAGACGTTGGATATAAATTAATTGATGAGCATTCGGGGTGTGGGAAAAACTAACTAATAAAAACGCTAGGCGAAACATTAAATCGTAGTGCTAATTCTTTAACATGTCTTAGAGTTAAAGAACGTTTTGCGTTAAGAATTTCAGAGACTACTCCCTGACTACCAATTTCTTTAAGTTCTGATTGACGAACCCCGTGTAACTTAATCAAATATTTTAATGAGGCTAAAGCACCACCTTCTAAGTTTTCTACAAATTTTTCTTCGTATTTTTCCGCAGCCGTAGCCATGGCTTCTATTAAACCAGTTAGATGACTATTCGATCTGTTTTCAACTAGCTCAATTGCGTCTTGTATATTAGAAATGAGTGTTTCATAGTCAGCTTGATTTTGCGGACAATCAATCGCTGGAGCAACCATATTCCAATGTTGCATCGCATTTTCTAAGCTTGGATTCATTTCATACCCTTTCTTTTTGTTTTCACTTATTCTCTAAATACTCATTTTTCTAACAGGAAAATTAAATATTTTTTTATATGAACTTAATTAATGTTTCCCTGCAACCACATCATCTATAAGAACCACTTGAGCTTCAAAGTTAATAAAGGTTCTCGCCAATAGAGTTGTTTCAGGAATTGGGAATTTAAAGGAGCTATTAAAACCTCGAATGTCGCCAAAGGTTTTACGTAATTCTTCAGGTGAACGAAATTTTGACTCTCGCATGATTTGATACCAACCTTGCAAATGCTGATGAGCATTTGGGTATCGTTCCTGCGCTTCAAGAATTCGATTGACTGCAACAACTTTCAACTAAATTTCTCCCTGCGTACTTCTACTTTTGTCATCTAGACAAAAGGAACTACTCAAAGTACAAAACTTAAATAGTGGGTTTTGTACTCTTATAATAACCGAAAAGAGATTATTAAGATAATCTCTTAAAGAGCGAACACTGGTTGTTAATTTATTTGATTGTTTACTTAAAGAAAAAAACTGTTTCTTAATCATTATTATTATATTCAACAACGTTTTATATACTACTAGAGAATATACAGTAGTAGATAACTGGCCAAACTTCAAATGAAAATTTGAGAAATGAGAAATTGATAGCACAAAATCGTAAATTAACTTGATTTTAACTAAGTGAGAGTTAAAATTATCTCAAATAAGCCATAAAATCAGCACCCTATAAGAAATATTTTAGTTATACTGCTCATCCACTAAGTATTGAAAATCTCAATTTTTACGGATTTAATACATAGTACAGGTCATTTATAAACATAAACGAGATGGAATAAATATGTTCCCAATAATATATCAGTCAGATTCAGTCACTATTGGTAGCTACGGTTTAATGTTAGCAATCGCATATCTATTAGGTCGTTGGTATTTTTTACGACAAATAGAAACTCAAAGCGATCTCAAATTTAATAGTGAGATCCTAATCATCATGCTTTTAAGTTTTGGCGTCATTGGCGCTAAACTTATGTTTATACTAAAAAATCCCGAGAAATCACATTTATTATTTAGTGGTACCGGTTTTTCAAGCCAAGGCGCTTTACTCGGAGCCATTTTAGCGAGCTTGCTCTTTACCTATTTAAACAAAATTCCTCTCCATCGAATTCTTGATAATGCGGCACCAGCTGCGATTCTAGCTTATGCGATTGCAAGAGTTGGCTGTTTTCTATCGGGAGATGACTGCTATGGCGTGATCACAGATTTGCCCTGGGCAATGAGTTTTCCGCAAGGCATAGCACCTACAGATAATCATGTGCATCCATTACCACTTTATGAGATTATTTACTCCGCAATCATATTTTTAGTTTTAACTGGTCGAAATAAGACCAACAGCCAGCCCTACGAATCATTCTTTTTATTACTTGGAATGTGGGGATTGTGCCGATTTGCAATTGAGTTTATTAGCACTAATGAAAAAATTGTTCTAGGAATGAGTGGTTCGCAAACGGGCGCTTTAATCATGTTAATTTCTGCGGGTATATATTTTCTCAAATTTAGGAAAAGCTTTAAATGAACTCTGTCAACAAAGAAGGTTCCAGCTCTGGTAAGCCTGCTTCTGCTACATCTCGCTCAGATCAATTCTTAACGGCAAACAATCTACGAATTTGTTATAGCGAATACGGTGAAAAAAACAATCCCGCGATTCTTTTAATCATGGGTTTAGCCACCCAGATGATCGCTTGGAGCGATGAATTTTGCCAAAGTTTAGCGGATGGAGGATACCGGGTCATTCGTTTTGATAACCGAGATATAGGACTTTCAGAAAAAATAACAAACCGTAAACCAGCATCTTTACCAAAACTCATGCTTAGACGTTGGCTTGGACTAAAACTAAATATTCCTTACACTCTACATGATATGGCGGATGATGCGATTGGAATACTAGATGCTTTAAAAATTGAAAAGGCTCATTTTGTTGGTGCTTCAATGGGCGGTATGATTGCCCAGTTAATTACCGCTAAGTACCCTTGTCGGAGCCTTTCTTTAACATCCATTATGTCAAGTTCTGGTAACCCAAAATTACCAAGAGCTAGTTCTGAAGTAACCAAAGTCATAATGAAGCGCCCTAAAACACAAAGTGAAAATGACATCGTAAATCATGGCATTAAAGTATGGCGAATAATAGAAAGTCCAGACTACCCAACGAGTGATGAATTATTAAAAACAAAGATATTAGAAAGTTTTAGACGATCTCATTATCCTCAGGGCCTCATTAACCAATTGGTAGCGATTATTGAAAATGGCGATCGCCGTGAATTTTTAAGACAGATAACTGCGCCGACGTTAGTTATTCACGGAAAAGCGGATGCTTTAGTACCGATTGAATGTGGGATTGATACCGCTAAGTATATTGAAAACTCAGATCTTAAACTGATTGAAGGAATGGGCCATGATTTACCTAAAGAATTGGTTCCTAGACTTGTAGATATGATCATTCAACATATTGAGATGGTTAATTAACCATAGACTAATATTGGCCCAGATGTAGCATTTCTCAATTCAGTATAAGAATGTTCAATTAGTAGATGACAGAGGTTAACCTAGACCAGATCCACTCCCCAGTGGTAACGCCAAGGGATTTTTTGGTTATTTTGTATCCCTTAACAAAAGTAACTCGTAGACAAGCGAAGCGCTACGCCAAAAGTAGGTACTACGAAGCAAAACGTTTTTGACCGTAAACAATAAAGTTATTTGTCGTCTAAATACCCAAAGAAAAAGCAGCCTTAATTCTCTGAGTAAATATATCAGCCTCCTCAAAACCAACAGCTCTTAATCTCTGACTTTCATTTCCCCTCTTATCAAAAAATAAAATACTCGGTAATCCTCGAACTTTATAATGCTTCATCAACGCTTTATCTTCAGCATCATTAGCCGTCACATCCGCCTGAATAAGAACCGTGTTAGAAAGCGCATTAACCACATCAGGATGAGGAAATACTATTTCCTCAAACTCATAACAGGCAGTACAACTAGTGGCAAAGAAATCAAACATGACTGACTGCCCGTTGGCATTCGCTTCGGCCACCTGTCTTTCAACATCTTGAATCGTTTTTACTCGCTTAAAATGAGTTTTTGTATCCGATTGTGATTGAGAGCTTTGACTAAGAGAGTTTCCCGCCGATAACCCTTTTAATGGCTTCAATAAATCACCATTTCCCATCGATGCACCCACCATCAATAACAAACCATAAACAAAGATAAATAACCCAATGCCTTTCCAAAGTTTTGCAATGCTGGATTCAACCTGAGACAACGCGCCCATATAAGTCGCAGTAACAATCATTAATACCGACCATAAAACCATATTTAAAGTTTCAGGGATTAAATGCTTAGTGATAAAAAGTGCCATGCCAATCATGCCCACACCAAACGCAGCCTTCACACTATTCATCCAACCTCCGGCTTTAGGCAGTAACTTTCCGCCACCTACGCCGACTAACAATAATGGGATCCCCATGCCAACCGCTAAAGAATAAAGTGCCACACCGCCAATCACCGCATCACCCGTTTGAGCAATGTAAAGTAAAACACCTGCCACCGGCACTGTTACACAAGGCGATACCACTAAGGCAGAAAGCACTCCCATTCCAGCGGCACCCGCTAAGGTTCCGCTTTCCTGATTATTAGACACATTGGTGAGTTTGTTGCGCATACCTGATGGCAATTGAAGTTCATAAAAACCAAACATGGATAAAGATAAAAGAACAAATACAACCGCAGCCGGTACTACAAACCAAGCAGATTGTAAGGAGTTACTATTGATATCTACCCCGAATAAACTAGTCGCACTTCCAACCACAAATCCGATAATGGCAAAGGGAATAGCCATCGATTGCGTATAAGTAAGCGACAATAGAAAAGAGCGTTTCATGGTAATGCTTTTGCCTTGCCCGACAATAATACTCGATAAAATCGGAACCATCGGCAATACACAAGGGGTAAAGGCTAAGCCTATTCCAAGTAACACCATATAAAATACTATTTCGAGAAGGCTTTTATCACTCAAGAAATTAGAGACTTTTTCTTGCTCCGGTACAAAATCAGTCGCACTGTTTTTTGGCTCTTCAATCGGTTTTGCAGGTTGACTCACTAACGCACTTTGAACAATCGAAGTTGCTTTTAGTTGATAGGTCTTTTCTTCAGGTGGATAACAAAGCCCTGCTTCTGCACAGCCTTGATATTCCACGGTAAAAGAAAAGTCTTTTTGAGGCGACTTAAACGGCACACTGATTTCAAGATTATGATAATAAACCTCAACGTCACCAAGGTACTCATCTACTTTCTTTTTTCCATCAGGAATATAAGCGTCCGAGAGAACCGCATTTTCGGCATTAAAGAGAAAACGGCTACGGTATAGATAATAATCATCGGCTATTTCAAAGCGGACGATGACTTCATCGTCTAACACTTCCGATGTCACTTTGAACGCTTCATCCACATCTAAAAACTCAGAGGAGCCACCGAATAAGGCTTCTAAATCGATTGCTTCTTCTGCTTTAGCTACCGTATTGAAGAAAAATATAGAAATAATTAAAATTCTTAACATAAAACTATTTTTGTTTTGTAAAATGCATTTCATTAGTTTTTATCTTTTGTTGTAATCGTTAAATTTATTAAAACAGAAAGCCGATATAACACCTACACACGCACCCAAAGACATAGATTTCGCATAGCCACTCAGCACTTGGTGAGCATCAAGATCATCCACAAAGAAAAGGCTGGTAATCAAAGCAAATGAAACTAGCCCGAAATACAGTCCACCGATGCCACAAAACCAAACATTTAAAATTAACGCTCTATCCATTATTTTCATAATCAGCCTATTGTATTTCGTTTGTTACTCTATGATTGGATATTAAATATTAAACATTAAGCCTCGCTTAAACTTCGATCTCTGACTGAATTTTATTTTGACAAACTATCCCTCCTGCCATATATTGACACTTATTAGTTTCATATTCCTATGAAAATGAAACACACTGAAAGCTAGTTCTTTTATTTTAACCGTATGTATAAAAATGGCATGTTATGAGATTACTCCTCGTTGAAGATGATGTTTATTTACAAAAAAGTCTTTCAATAGCTCTAAAGCAAAAAGGATACACATTAAGCTGTGTTAGCTCGGGAAAAGAAGCTATTGTAAGCGCGGAATGGGATTCCATAGACTTGGTTGTATTAGATTTAGGCTTACCAGATATTGATGGTCTAGAAGTGTTAAAAGAAATTAAATCTTTTAATTCTGCAATGCCCGTTCTGTTATTAACAGCTAGAGATAAAATATCTGACAGGGTGAAAGGCTTAGATTCTGGCGCTGACGATTACCTTGTTAAACCGTTTAATGTTGACGAACTTGTCGCAAGACTTCGAGTATTGGAACGACGAGTCAGTCAACAAAGTGGTTTGACGATTGATAACAAAGGGCTATCCCTTGACTCAAAGGGTCATACTGCGACACTCGATGGTCAAATAATGGATTTGCCAAAAAAAGAGTTTTTACTATTAAAAGCGTTAATGGAGGCTCTAGGTCGCGTACTAACCAAAGATAGCTTGGAGGCCAAGGTTTATGATATGGGAGAAGAGGCATTAAGTAACTCAATTGAAGTTCATATGCATCATTTACGTAAAAAATTACCTAAGAATTTTATCAAAACCATTAGAGGTGTGGGTTACACCATTCCAAAAAACTAATAATTTATGACTTCTATTCGAATTTTTCTTACAGCTAGTGTAATAGCGATAGTTATCCTTGCCAATTTTTTAGCAGCCGTAAAGGGATACCAATCCAGCATGCAGCGTTCAGATGAAATTTTTGATTCAAAAATGCTCCATGTCGCAAAATTAATCACTTCTTTATTTTCTGAAAATTCACAAATTCAAATAGATCATTCTAAAAATCTACCATCCAAAAAATTTCAGCCGCATTCGTTAAATGATAGTAATTTGATTTATACAATACAAAATCAACATGGAAATATCCTTGCACAATCTGATTTTCTTGACAATAAGTCTTTTCCAATGCATGAACTTAATCAGGCAACAGCTCGAAAAGAAGCCCTTTATGATTGGGTCAATTTTAGTGGTTATCGTTGGCGTCAACTAAAATATTTTGACGAAAAATCAGATTTACGCGTTGTGCTTATGGAAAAACAAAGTGATCGTTTTTTACTTGCTGAAACAGTCGTACTTGAATCAATTTATCCGATATTATTTGCTATACCAAGCATCGCACTGATAATATTTTTTATTATTGGTAAGGGGCTAAATCCACTAAAAACACTCTCAAAAGAGTTGATGACAAAAAAGGCTAACAACCTCTCGCCGATACAAATACCAACTTTACCAAAGGAACTTGGACAGCTGACCGGCAATCTAAATCATTTACTAGAGCGTTTGGATGGAGCAATCCATCGCGAGAAACGTTTTTCTGCTGATGCTGCTCATGAACTTAGAACGCCAATCACTGCTCTCGGTTTACAAATGACCAACCTATTAAATGATATCGACTTAGCGAATCGGCCATCGGTTGAGAAAGAAGGCATAACCATTATAAAATTAACCGATTCGATTTTCGATCTTAATCTTGGTATTCAAAGAATGAGTCATTTAGTCGAACAAATTTTAACCCTTAATCAATTTTCTGTAGACGACTATTGCGAAAATTTTAGACCTGTTAATTTAATCAAAGTTTTAAGGCAAACAATTGCCGAAGTTTATCCCCTAATCGAAGACAAACAACAAAGTATTGAGTTACTTATTGAAACAAAAGACTTCGCTTCTATTAACAATCAAATAAATGAGATAGAAGAAAATTACATGGTTGATGGTGATTACCACGGTCTCATTTGTCTATTCAGCAATATTATAGAAAATGCAAATAAATACACACCAAAAGGTGGTAGTATTCGAATGATCGTTAGTCAAAAAAGCAATATACTTATAATTAGTTTGCTAGATTCTGGTCCCGGAATTTCTGAAAAAGAAAAAGAACGCATCTTCGATCGTTTTTATAGAGTCGGAGGGGATTCACACCAATCAAATGTGCCCGGTTGCGGGTTAGGGTTATCGATCGTGAAAGAAATTGCATTAAGACACGGTGCAATAATCGATTTGTATTCAAAAAAACAGGTGCTGGACAAACACCAAATCCACTTAATCAATGCGTGTTCTATTAATTTTGAAATAGGATTGTGGTTTAACGTTATTTTTTCAAAAGATAAAATAAATGGAAAAAATGAAACTGAATAGAATGAAACGACTCAAACAAAACTGGTTCTTTTTTTTGCTGTTGTTCATCCTAAGTCCAACCGTAATTGGAGAGCGAAGGGTTATTCATATAGAAATCATTAATCACTTATTTGTTCCCGACCAGATTACTATTAAATCGGGCGAAAAGATAAAGTTGGTTATCTTCAATCGAGATAAAACACCTGAAGAATTTGAAAGTTACGAGTTAAATCGAGAAAAAGTCATTATGGGGGGGCGAAAAGCGAATATTTTTATTGGCCCTTTAGCCACCGGTGAATATCCGTTTTTTGGTGAGTTTAACCAAAAAACAGCTTTAGGTAAAATAATTGTTGAGTAGATATTGTAAATGATTGATGCGCTAATAATTACCTTACGTGAGACTCTTGAAGCTTCATTAATTATCAGTTTTTTATTGATTTTCAGTAAAGTGCAAGGAATAAGCTTTAGATGGCTTATCTACGCACTTATAACAGGATTAATCATAGCATTTGTTTTTGCCCAACAAATGCCTGAAATATCTGAACTTGGTGATGGTATAGGACAAGAAGTATTACAAAGCGGTATCTTATTTTGCATAGCAATGACGCTTTTAATTATCCAATTTTTTATAGCTATCCGTGAAAACAATAATCTTTCAGTTAACAATCAACCCATCTCTAACCAACAAGGTGACAACGCTTTCTCATACTATTATGGATTAGCTATTTCTACAGCCATAAGCTTAGAAGGTGCAGAAATAATGATTTATATACACAGTCAATTACAAATAAGTGAAAATACTGCACCGTCAATTACTGGCGGTTTTTTAGGGCTAGGTATTGGCATTAGTATGGCGGTTATTTTTTATTATTTATTGACCCAAATCATCCCAAAATATGGCGTTCTTTTGAGCCGAATATTTATCATACTTATTTCAGCAGCTATGCTTTCTCAAAGTCTCACTTTTTTAATGCAGGCCGGGTTAATTGAAAGCGATTTGCCCTTTTGGAACACTGACTGGATTGTTTCAGAAACATCTTTTATTGGACAAATTTTGTATTCCTTAATTGGTTACGAGTCAACACCAACTTTTTCGCAAGTGGTTCTATACATTTCGACAATCGTTTTAGCCTTCATAACCCCCTTTATTCACGCAAAATATCATTCGAGATTATCTCCAGATGCTTAGATTAAGGCTGTTTTTCAGTTCTACTATCATATTGTTTTTTACAGCATCTGATTGTAATGCGTTTTCGGCGGTCGACAAAATTTATCATCCCTACGTTGAAACTAATAGCTGGGAGCTAGAAACCCGCGCTATTAGTGAACTAGATAATGAGCTTGCGGCGAGTCTTTCAGTATACCGATTAGGGATTGGCAAGGATATTACCGAGAATCTGTTTATTGAGTTTTATGCAATTGGTAACAAAGATAACTCCCACACTATAGATATCAAAGCCTATGAAATAGAAATACTTTACCAATATACAGAGCAAGGAGAATATTGGGCAGACATTGGTTTCCTATTTGAAATAGAGCAGAAAAAAGAAGATAACGAATGGGAAGGTAATTTTGCAGTATTAATTGAAAAGGAATTCGGTAAATGGAGCGCCACTCTCAACTTGCACCAGCAATATGTATTTATCAATGATCAAAAGCATGAATGGGAGTTTAAGCAAGCATTTCAATATCGTTATCGTTACTCACCGGCGATGGAGCCTGGAGTAGAATTGTACGTTGATCAAAATGACGTTTATTTAGGCGCTGTTTTATTAGGTGGCAATAAATTATGGCATACATCGATTAATTGGGAAGTTGGCTTGTTGCAAGCCGTTAGCAATACAGAAGAAAAGCTAGTATTGCGAATGTTACTTGAATTGGAATTTTGAAAAATTGGAATATAGCTTTACCAAATTTTCCAAAAAATGGCAAAATTTAAGATTCACATAATAAAAGCTAATTAGACTCAGCAAATAGTAGTCGCGTCACTAAATTCGATAGGTAGTATTTAATGAAAAAACTTAGCTTTATATTTCTAACAATGATTATATGCCTTAGCGCAAATAGCCATGCTTACGAATTAGAAGAATTAGACCTAAAACAGTATCAAGGAAAAGTCGTCTATCTCGATTTTTGGGCATCTTGGTGCATCCCATGCCGTAAATCATTTCCTTGGCTTAATGATTTAGGCAAAAAATACTCGTCAGACGAGCTTGTAGTAATAGCGGTTAATTTAGATAAGAAAAAATCGCTGGCAACAGAATTTTTAAATAAATATCCCGCTAGTTTTAAAATAATTTATGATCCTAAAGGCTTATTAGCTAAAAAGTATAAAATTAAGGGTATGCCTAGTAGCGTATTATTCGGGAAAGATGGCAAGCCAAAATTTGCTCATAAAGGTTTTTTTCCTTCGAAAATTGAAAGTTATGAAAAAGAAATTGATCAGCTAATAGTACAATCTAAGAAAAAATAAATAGTTATCTAGTAATAAATAGTTACCGAATAAATAAACATATGAGAGAGTTCCATGAAATATCGTATTGAAAAATATAGACTGATATTATTGCTAACGGTTATTGCAACTGTTGGCGGTTGTTCAAGTATGGGAGTCGATCCTTGGGATCGAGATCTGCTAGCAAAATCATCTATGGCAATTAATTCGTCTCCTCTAGATCAATCAATTGATGATCATATCTATTTTAGTAAAGAAGCTGCCAGTGGCGGTAGAAGCTTTGCCGGTGGAGGTTGCGGATGCAATTAATYAATAATNANNTTTTTTCTACNRAAMCYYGTTNCAAAAAACAAAYRTTTRTCATTAAAAGCTAAGTTAGCTATTGCWGCTACTAGYTTRCTCARCACCGCMGGGTCCGAAATTTTAGCGAACGATGCATCTGATGATGATTGGGCTTTTTCAGCCTCCGTTTTAGCTTATTCAGAGACCGATAGAGTTAGTGCTATTGAAGTGATTGCCAATGCAGAAACAACGATTGATGATACAGGAAAGCTCAATATTAAATTTGTATTGGATAGCTTAACTGGTGCGTCAGCAAATGGCGCGATAGCACAAGATACTATACAAACATTTTCTCGCCCTTCAGGTAATGGCCAGTACGATATTGCTGCCGGTACGACGCCCCTTGATGATACTTTTAGAGATACACGAGCTCAGCTCAATATTAGCTGGAGCGATTTAATTAGTCCTGAATCGGATTACACCTATACCTTGGGAACCAATTTATCCAAAGAGTTTGATTTTCAATCAATTGGTTTCAGCGCGGAATTAGCAAGAGACTTTAATCAAAAAAATACCACTATCTCAGGCGGTTTTTCAGCTGCTGCAGAAGAGTATAACCCTAAAGGTGCCATTCCAATTGGTTTAACCAGTATGGCGATAAGAGATAACTTCGCTACAGAGGAACTATTTGATACAGCCTTTGAAGCAACTAGAGGAAGTTCATCTGAAACAATAAGTTCTGCAGAGTTTCTGTTAGGGTGGACTCAAGTTGTTAACCGTTCTACGCTAATGCAATTTAACTACGGTTATGCTGATAAAAGCGGATATTTAACAGACCCATTCAAAATTGTTAGTGTTATCAATAATCAAGGCATAGCCCAAGATTATATTTATGAGTCCCGCCCGGAAACAAGAACGCAACATTCTGTCTTTGGCATGGTCAAAAAGCATTTAGATGAATCTGTTATTGATTTCTCTTATCGGTATACAACTGATGATTGGGAGATAGATTCTCATACTTTTGATTTGCATTGGCATATCTTTACCGACGGCGGAAGTTTTTGGGAACCTCATATACGTTTCTATCAACAATCTGCTGCGGATTTCTATTCAACCTATTTAGTACAGGGCGAAGATGTTCCTCAGTTTATCAGTGCCGATTATCGTATTGGGGATATGTCGAGTATCACTTTGGGATTAAAATATGGCTTTGAAGTGAATGAAGACCAACGTGCCGAAGTGAGATTAGAATATTACCGACAAACGCCAAAATCAGTTTCTAGTGAACGTGTTTCGGGATTAGACAATTTAGATTTATATCCAGAACTTGATGCTATTTATTTACAGGTAAATTATTATTTTTAGCTCAAGTCGCTTTAAATTATAAATGTCGAACTACTCCCTAGAGTTAAAAGACAGTCAAAAATCTAGCCATTCGTATTATCAGATACGCTTTAATGCGATGGCTAGCCCTTGTGAAGTACTTATAAAAACGCAAGATAAAGAACTTAGTAATATATTAGCAAAACTAACCATATCTGAAGTCAATCGTATTGAATGTAAATATAGTCGTTATAATGCCGATAGCCTTTTAGCGAAAATAAACACGTCTAATGGCAATCCCGTCGACATTGATATAGAAACTTATCAACTATTTAATTATGCCAAAGAACTCTTTAATTTAAGCGAAGGGCTATTTGATATCACCTCCGGTATTTTAGGAAAACTTTGGAATTTCCAAAATCAAACCAGCATTCCTGACAATAGTATAATAAAAGACACCTTATCTTTCATTGGTTTTGATAGAATCCAATATACTGAAAAATCAATTTCTTTACCAAAAGGCATGCAGATAGATTTTGGCGGGATAGGAAAGGAGTACGCAGTTGATCAAGTGGCGAAAATATTAAATAACCGTTGCAAAGAAAGCAGTTCGAATTTTTTGATTAATTTGGGCGGAGACCTTTTCGCAAAAGACTACAAAAGTGAGATAGATAATAGTCCATGGAAAATTGGACTGGAGAATTCTAAAAGTGGATATATTAATCTTTTAAATGGAGCGGTAGCAACCAGTGGCACCAGCCAACGTTCATTTACACAAAATGGAAAAGTTTACAGCCATTTACTAAACCCAAAAACCGGTTGGCCAATCGAAAACCCACCAAAATCGGTTACTTGTTTTGCAGAAACTTGCGTGCTGGCTGGCACCTTTTCGAGTTTAGCGATGCTTCAAGGGGTTAATGCAGAATCTTTTCTTAAATCAGAAGAGATAGAACATATTCTTGTTAGGTAGATCTTGTTGTTAGATAATTTTTATTGTTAAATCGTTCGTTTAATTTACCAGCTATTTCTCTTCGATCTTAAAGTTAAAAATACTTCTTTATCACTCGGACTATTAAGTGACAAGTTTTTGATTGTTTCAGAATTATCTAATCGCATAAAAGTATTAAATGATTTTTCATTGCCGATATTAGTGATGATATCGCCAGGCTGATAATCAGATTTAGTGACTTTACTTAGCCATTCTTTTGCCATTTGATTAATTGGTTCAAAATTCAAAGTGAAACGTAAATTATTCTCTAGATAATCATGTCCAGGATAAACCAAAACATCATCAGCCAGAGTTTGAAATTGATCGACAACGGTTTGATACATCACTTCTGCATCACCACCGTGGCAGTTTCCAACGCCAGCATTAAAAAGAGTATCGCCAGTAAATACTGCCACTTGGTTACCTTTCTCAATAACAATAAAACAAAGGTGCGCGAAAGTATGCCCCGGTGTATTTAAAACTTTTAATTGGTTGTTATCATCCAGCCTAATTAATTCACCACCATTTAATTCACGAGTCAAACAAGGAATTTTCCCCGCGCCATTTGCATGAGCCCAAACCTCACAATCATACTGTGCAACTAATGCTTCATTACCTTGAGTATGATCCCAATGTTCATGGGTATTGATAATGCTAGTTAAAGATAGATTTTTATTGGTTAGAAATTCAACTATTTCGTCAGCGCTCCAAGGGTCGATCACAATTGCGGTTTGATCTTCTAGCTCTAGAATATAGGTGAAATTTCTTAATTCGTTTTTTGTGTATATTTGGTGTATTTTCATAATAAATTTGACCACTCTTGTTTAATACCGATAGCATGAACCACTCCAACAATTAAACAAATAAGAGAACTCCATAACCAAAACTCTGGACTTCGACCTATCGGATTACTCATTAAAAATAATCCACCAGCTCCTCTGACTAAATATACAGTTGTTATAGCGATCATTGCCAATTTCACTAAAGGTAACTTTGTTATTAATCCAGCTGCTGAAAAAGCATAAGCTGACCATATCGACAACACCAAAGTAATACCAGAAGTGATTATTGTTGACTTAATANTTCCCTGTTCGGCCCAGATAGCCATTTGTTCACCAGCTCCAAAAAACCGGTACCAAGACGCGCCAAAATAGATACATCCAACGTGTATCAAAGCAGCTGAAGTGCTAAATATTCCTGCAAAGATTAAATAGTAATTCATGAGGTCTCTACAACAACTTCGTCGCTAATATTAATTTCACCCATGCTTCTAGGTATCAAATTCATACCAAAAAACACGCCTTTTTCATTCTTAACTCCTGATACGTTTTTTCTAAATTGGCTCAGTGTTTTCAATGGTTCGCCATTTTCATCTTTAACACCAGTAATAGGATTTATTGTTGTCAAAATACATCGGCTACAAATTTTAACGGCTTCAAACTCAACATCAGCTATTTTAATATTTCGCCATTGGTCTTCATTAAAAGCACCACAACCTTCAACTACAATGTTAGGGCGAAATCGTTGCATGGTTACAGGATTGATTAATCGACTATTTAAATCATCTAAAGACGCCTGAGAGATAACAAGAATTGGAAATCCGTCTGCAAAACTAACAATATCTTTTTCATTAGAAAATAACGGATCAGTTGCCCTTGGATTTAAATGGTCATATGCGACTAAAGAAACCGCAAAACCAAGATACTCACTAAACCATAGGTTAATAGTTTCATTTGCAAAAATTGCTGAGCAAGTATCTTTCCAAATAGTGACTTTTTCTTTGTTGGCTGTGAGAGTATTTTTGGAAAAAATTAAGTCCTTTTTATTGGGAGCTTGAATGATAAAACTCTGTTCTTTTTCAGTAACAGAAACCAGTGCCAAACTTGGATGCTTTCTTTGGGTAATAAACTGGTTATTATTATCAATCAGCATAAAGTTTCGATCATTGGATAATCCGTTAGGCTCGACAGATATTTTTTTCTTAGATATTCGACCTAATGATTTAATTGGATAAATATTTATTTCAGAAACTTTAATCATATCAAGACTCTCAAGAAAGTGCTTTTTTATTGCTTTTTATGTTCCTATAACAACTTTTATCGTTAAAATAACGATAAAAAACAGCTATAGGGACGTTGTAGAGAGCAAAAACAGCATATTTATATGCAATTTCATTCTATAGGTGAATATAGATGGAATTAGGGTAGTATCTTATATACCAACATTTAAAAACATGGTTATAACCCTAACGGGGTGGGTTGTAAGATCTTCCATGTACGTCAATGCAGATGTATAACATGTGCAGGGCGGGATAAACTGATCTCCAAATCTGACAGAATTCGGCAGCGTAATTCGGGGAAGTTTGGTGTATCATAGCCTGCGCACAAAACAGACTGAAAAACCA
>NVTT01000067.1 GCA_002401655.1 Gammaproteobacteria bacterium
GGTATATTTAGTTTTAACTTTCTTGCTCACTTTTGACTCCTCAATTTCATTTATATTTTATATGAAATTAAGTGTCCTGTTTAGTGTAGCCAGATCATTTGTCTTCTTTAGAACCTATTTAGTCTCTAAATATTGGTTCAATTTTAACTAATCACCTATACTTAATAGTCCACGTCTAAGCATTACTCTGCTTAAACTCTACTAGCATAAGGTTTTTATTTAGGGTTCTGATATTTCAATGCCATCCAATTTTAAAATTAATCATTTTATTGTTAAATCATCCCAATGCATTTTATCTGCTGAGCATGGAGATCAAACGATAGAGCCTAAGGCTATGTCTTTATTGACAGAGCTTGCAAAAGCAAACAATCAATTGGTATCGAGAGCGGAATTATTTCAATTAATTTGGGGTGATCAAGTCGTCACCGACTATGCGTTAAACACTTTAATCGCAAGCTTACGCAAAAGTCTAGGCGACCAAGCAGATAAACCACAATTTATAGAAACTAGACCTAAACTAGGATATCGATTAATACCGAAGATTGAGTGGATAGAAAACTCTACAAATGATTTAGGCGAAAATATTTTTTTAGATTCAAATAAATTACTCAATGCAAATTCTACGATTAAATTCGATGACAAGCCCAATAAATTAATAAAATGGTTATGGTTAGGTGTTACTGTTTTATTGTTTGTTGTGGTGTTACTGGTTTATAAAAACACTCCATTTGAAAACAACTTTGATTCAGGACTAAAAGATGTGGAGATAAAAGACATTCCTAACTCAAATCAAAAGACCAAACCACAATACGAAGAAGTTCTTCAATATAAATATMTATCTAAGGTGCATATTTCTGTTGATTATAGTGAGTTAAATAAAGCGGGTGTACCTATTTGTATTAATACCGATGCGGATTTCGTTGCAAAATTAGTATTCTCGAATAATAGATGGTCTTTAAAAGACTACAAATGGACTCTTTACAGTGATTTTTATGATGTTGATTTTAGGCACTCAAATAAAATGTTAGCTGGTTTGAGTGAAAAACATATTATCGAGCACGGACATCCATATGGTAAAGTCGTTGAAAATATGAGTATTACTTTTGACGAGTCAGAAGATTTTACCGGCACCTCCGCGTGGAAGGTGCTGTCTTTTGAAGATAAGGAACTCTGTCATGGCAATGCGATTTTTATAGCAAATCGCTTATAAGAACCTTGTTTTAGAGAAAGGCGCTGGTTGATATCTTACCAAGAAACCTGTTGCTCAACATCTGCCTCATAGTCAACGCCATCAAAACCAAATCCAAAAAGTTTCAAAAAGTCTTCGTTATATCCTTGGTAATCGCCGAGTTCTGGGAAATTTTCAGTAGTGACATTAGGCCATATAGCTTTTATCTTGCCTTGTATTTCATCATTGGTTTCAACGTCATCCATTCGTAGGCGTTTATCTTCATCCACCGGTGGGTTATCAGCTAAGAGTAAAGTATTAAATAAACCATAAATTTGTTCGATAACACCCTCATGACAGCCTTCATCTTTCATAACTTGGTACATTAATGAAATATATAAAGGCATAACAGGGATGGCAGAACTAGCCTGGGTGACGACAGCTTTTAGCGATGTGACGTAAGCTTTTAAATTGATATTGGAATAATCTGCGTTTAACTCAGAAGAAGCTCTATCTAAATCTTCTTTTGCTTTTCCGATTGTCGCTTTTCCATAAATAGGTTGAGTGAGCTCTTTGCCAATGTAAGTATATGAACTAGTTACGCAATTATCGGCAAGTAGCCCTGCATCGTTCAACACTTTTATCCAGATCTGCCAATCTTCACCGCCCATTACTTTTATGGTGTTGTCGATTTCATCTTGATTAGCCGTCTCTAAAGAAATTTCGTGGACTATTTTTTTGCTAGTATCAAATGTTTTAGAAACAACTGGCGCTCCAACAGGTTTTAAAGTTGACATATAAGTTTCGCCTGTATCGGGATCGGTTCTACGAGGAGACGCTAAACTGTAAACAACTAGATCGATTTTACCTTTACCTGACTCAATAAAATCTTGCTTGATCATATCGATTGTTTGATTTTTTATTTCGTGAGAAAACGCATCGCCATTAATTGTTTTAGCGTAAAGCTCAGCATTTTTTGCTTGCTGATGAAATGCGGCTGTATTGTACCAACCCGCAGTACCCGTTTTTCGTTCACTTGGTTCTTTTTCAAAACAAATGCCAAGCGTTGAGGCGCCAGCAGCAAATGCAGAAGTGATCCTAGATGCTAAACCATAGCCCGTTGAACAACCAATCACTAGAACATTTTTTGGTCTGTTAGCTATTTCGCCTTGTTGTTTTACATAGGCAATTTGTTCTGAAACGCTTGCAGCACAACCGGTAGGATGGGCGTTCGTACAAATAAATCCACGGACTTTTGCTTTAATGATCATGGTTAGTTTTCCTAATGTCTATTGAGTCGATAGTTACGACTCTAATTTAAGTGGAATTTTACAGGGCATTTAGCTGAGAAGAAAGGATATTGTTAGAGGTCGGTGGTGTCATAAAATTAAAACCAGAAACCTGCATTTGATAAATAAAAGGCAAAAAAAAGCCTACTTAAAAAGTAGGCTGGATTAGCAATGTTAGTTATGACTTATTTGGACCAAATAAGGGGTAGGAAGCCATATCTTTACTAATAAAATCCTAAAACTAATAATAGTTCGGACAGAAGATAAATAACACTCAACTGTGGATCCACAAATCCACAAAACATCCGTTTAAATAACACTCCTAATAACATCTAAACCTACAAAATTTGGTTTGAACTCGTGCTAGCGAATCTAATCGAAATCTTGCTAATCTAGAAATAGTTTGCTGAGAAACATGACTAACTCATTAAACCACTAAGAGAAAAACATATCGAATAAAGAAAAAACAAACTATTCGCTAAAGTAAATAACTAATAGTGGCTCCTCACTGGATATGTTGCGCATTGTACTCATTAATTGAGTGTTTTCAAACGATCGTTTATAATGATTAGCATTAGCAAAACTAATGCGAAATGCTTGAGGTTGATACCAAACATCTTTGTTTACCCACTTGCAAATTCAAAATAGTCATTAAAGCGAATTTTAAAATGCGAAGAAAAATTCCACCATTAAAAAGCCTAAGAGCATTTGAAGCCGCGGGAAGACATTTAAGTTTTACCCGGGCAGCCGATGAGCTATTTGTGACTCAAGCAGCTGTAAGCCACCAAATTAAAGCGTTAGAGGAATTTTTGGGGATTCAATTATTCATCCGAAGAAATCGTAAATTACTACTGACAGATGAAGGTCAGAATTATTGGCCAAGAATTAGAGATATTTTTGAATCCTTAACCGCGGCTACCGATCAAGTAAGAGCCACAGTGGCAGGCGGTTCATTGACGGTTAGCGTGATCCCAACTTTTGCAACAGCTTGGCTAATCCCAAGGTTAATGGAATTTAATAGAATTCACCCTGATATAGATGTTCGGTTAAAAGCGAGTGATGATCGAGTTGATTTTTTGCAAGAAGACGTAGATATCGCCATCTATTATGAAAAAGGTGATTACCCAGGAATGCATAGCGTCACTTTAATGAATGAACATTACACACCACTTTGTGCACCGTCATTGTTGGATGGAGAAAAAGCTCTAAGCAAGCCAGAGGACTTGCGCTTTCACACTTTATTGCATGACTATGATACAAGCGAATGGCGACGTTGGTTGCGTCACAACGGTGTTAAGGGGATTGATTTAAATTCTGGCCCAGTATTTAGTCACAGTAGTATGGTTCAACAGGCCGCAACCTACGGACAAGGAATTGCAATGGGTCATTTAGTCTTGTCGCAACCAGATATTGCTGCGGGAAGGTTAGTTCAGCCTTTTCCCTATAAGTTAGAAAGTGAATATTCTTATGATCTGGTTTGCCCAATGGAATATGCAAAAAGGCCTAAGGTTAAAGCCTTTGCTGATTGGATTATTGGGGTGATTGATTGATTTATTGAATAAAATAACCGATAATCCAAATATAGCAAATATATTCTAGAAAATACAGTAGGTGGTTATGGCTCAACTGCACTTTTACATTCCAGATCCCATTGCGGACAAACTTAAATTAAAAGCTGAACAAGCACATCTTTCGGTTTCAAAATATATTGCTGAAATAGCTAAGAGAGAAGTTGAAGATCAATGGCCAAAAAATTATTTTGAGCTTTTTGGTAGTTGGCAAGGGGAAGATTTAAAAAGAGCTGATCAAGGCTCTTTTGAAGATCGGGATTCATTCGAATAATGTATTTACTCGATACTAATGCTTGTATTCAGTTATTAAATAAACGCGATACTCAAATAGAAAAAAACATACAAAACGTTTCACCTAGTGAAATAGTTGTTTGCAGTGTGGTGAAAGCTGAACTTATTTATGGGGCAAGGCATAGTGCTAGAGTAGAGGAAAATCTTCAACTTTTGTCTCAGTTTTTTGCGCCCATGCAAAGTTTTTCTTTTGACGATAAAGCAGCAGAAGAATATGGCGTAATCCGATCTGATTTATCTTCACAAGGCAAAGCTATTGGACCCAATGATTTATTAATTGCTTCTATAGCCCGTTCACGAGACTTAACTTTAGTTTCTAATAATACAAAAGAGTTTGCAAGGATAACGGGATTAAGGTTAGTTGATTGGCAATAAAACCAATTTTTTGTAGGTTGGGTAGAGGAACGAAACCCAACATTTTCAAAGTTACAGGGATTGTTTATTTAAAGAAAACCTGTATTTGAATCAACCATTTTTTAATTCGACCATTTTGTTGGGTTTCGTTCCTCTACCGCAACCTACAATTTGACAAATATACCGAGAATTTACATTAAATACACAGCCCATATAAGCGTAGTGAAAAATGAGCCAAATATTAAAAAAATGGTTATAAAAGTAAGTGCAAATTTTTTATCAATTGGCATAGTTAGATACCATTCTTCAGCTCTAATATAAATAAGTTTATCATTTACAATATAAAAGAGAGTAAGTACAGTCAAAAATAACATTCCGACCAGTATTATTTTTATACTCTCGGAATTTAATCCTGAACTTAATTCGATACTAGCATTTGTGTGATTAAAGTAATGGAATGTTATATATGCAATACTTTGAAGCAGTATATTAAACCAAGTTGCTATAAACATAACGGGAAAGAACCTTTCTGACGCCTCATTTCTACCAAAGTATTTAATAATTACATGTAAGCGACAAATTAGTTCTTTCATTTTTCAAATGTTTAAAAAATAAATTTTTTAAAATTTACTTCGTCAAACTCTTATAAACCTGCCGAGTCATTTTTTCCGTAGTAATAAACGCCCAATTCCATTTCTCATGGTATTTCTTCAAGGGATTAGCTTTAACCACTTCATCTTCAGATTGTCCTTTATCTATCTGATAGCTAATAAGTTTTTTCGTTTCAATTAACATATTAACTGCTTTTCTGAGATCATCCATAGTTGCCAATGGACCGTGTCCTGGAATGATTTTAGTACGCCTATTAATTTGAGCAAGGATCTTTTTCTGAGCCGCTATATAGCCATCTACACTACCGCCATTGTTAATGTCGATATAAGGAAACATGCCATTAAAAAAAGTATCACCAGTGTGAATAACATTAGCATTCTTAAACTTAATCACTACGTCGCCATTGGTATGAGCGTTTTTCACATGAAATATTTCTGCATCATCACCATTTAAATGAAAACTCATCGCATGAGAGAAAGTGATAACAGGAAGAGCTGATTTAGGGGCGGGTTGCATGCCATCTTTAGTTTGAACACCTTTATCTAGCATATGAAGACGTAAATTTTCGTGGGCGACAATTACTGCACCATCTGCACCCATGGCTGCGTTATTTCCGGTATGATCCGCGTGAACATGAGTGTTAATTAAATAACTAACAGGTTTATCAGTTACGCTTTTAATCGCATTTTTCATTTTATCTAAAAATGGAGGCATTGCGTCATCAATCAATATAACACCATCTTCACCTACTGATAATCCAACATTGCCACCCACAAAACCGCCAACGCCTGAGAGCATATAGATACCAGGAGTTACTTCTAAGGTTGCAAATGTCGGTTCAGCTTTTTCTGTTTCTTTGGCGTTACATATAGTCGATGCCGTAATACTTAAAAGTATTAAGAGTATGCTAGCGAATGACTTCATTTTAATCTCCATTTTATGATTTAACTTTTAAAAAAGGTAAGAATTTTTATTTTGAAAATTGATCTTCAAGGTAACGAACAATATCTCCTGATTCATACATCCACTCAGTTTTGCCATCTTTATCAATTCGTAAGCATGGAACCATGGTGCTACCACCACCGGTTTGTAGGGCATTATAATGTTCTGAACCTTCATGTATATTACGTTTTTCCATATCGACACCTAGTTTTTTCATGGCAATACTCACACGAAAGCAAAATGGGCAACTTGAATAGTGGTATAGGTAGTGATCTTTGATAAATGTTTCAGAATTATCGTCATTTTTGGTGAGCATAGATATTATTTCTTTAATCATATTTTTAGTTGTGGCAAAGGCGTTTATGTTTTGATAAGGGATATTATACCTGAGTTTTATCAGCTTATAACTAAAGAATATTGGCTAATAGACTTCTAAAGCTTGATGATTAAATCATGAAGAAAGACACGCTTAAATCTCCTGTTTGGATTGCTATTTCAATCCATCAAACCCACCGACATATGCCATGACGGTGTTTTTTAGTGTTTTGTAATAAGTAGTAACAAAATTCTTAAGCCCCGTTTAGAAATATTCGGGGCTTTTTTTATGTAATAAAGAGATTAAAAGATGACATTAAAACTAGTACTACCAAAAGGACGAATTAACACTAAGGTCTTAGCTTTGCTATCGGATTGTGGCATTGAGCTAGTTGGTGGCGATCGTGACTACCGTCCAAAGGCTTATGGATTTGACCTAGAAGTTAAGCTACTAAAAAGTCAAAATATAGCGACTATGGTTGAATTAGGTCAGCAYGATATTGGMTTTTCTGGRMTTGAYTGGATAGARGARCAAAGTTGTCAGGTCGAAGTGCTTAATCACTTAAATTTTGATCCGGTTAAAATTGTTGCCTGTATTCCTGAGGATTGGGATTGGGAGCAAATGAAAGCGGAATCGAAAAAAGGGAGAAAACTGATAGTTGCATCCGAGTATAAGAATATTAGTGACAAATATTTGAGTACGTTAGGAGTTGATTATCAAATTCTTCGAGCTTATGGTGCAACGGAAGTGTTCCCACCTGAAGATGCGGATATGATTATTGATAACACTTCAACTGGAAGTACTATTCGCGCTAACCGATTGAAGATTATTGATACCGTGATGACCAGTTCGACGCAATTTATTGCGAATTCTAAAGCTATGAAAGATGTGGGTAAGCGAAAGGATATTGACGATTTGTTAATGTTAATGCAAGCCGTGATGAATGGTCGTGAGCGGGTTTTATTAGAAATGAATTGCGCAAGTAATAAAATTGAATCCATTGTAAAGCTTTTGCCATGTATGCGTTATCCTACCGTATCGCCACTTTATCAAGGGGAGCTTTTAAGTAGTCCTGGTTTTGCGGTGAAGGCAGCGGTTAAAAAAAGTGAGATAAGAGCGTTATTGCCAAAAATAATTGCTGCTGGTGCAACGGATATTCTTGAAACTGCGATTCGAAAAGCGATTTAGTCAGAGTAAARGCAATGAACGAACCTTCACAATCAAAKCTTCTAAAATTAGATTTTAACGAAAGAAGCGAYAARTTAAATCCGYTAGTTAAGGRCTTTWCTTATGGTGAATCGYTATGGCAATACCCTGATCGTAAACCGTTAGAGAYTCGAYTAGCTGAACTAAACAATCTATSYCCTAAYCAAGTRCTTTGTACCAAYGGTGGYGATGAAGCGATCATGATTTTAATGCGTTTGATTAAAGAAAAATCRCTAAAGGATARYRYTAAACTMATTTTACCRTTRCCSGCMTTYTCTCAATACACTTGGGGCGTTAAGAGTTGGGAGTTGGATACTATCTYTATTCAGKCTACARASGMTYTGTCAGTAGACACTGATACTACTCTTGAAGAAATTAAATCTAATCAGAAAGCAATCACAATATTAACTAGACCCAACAATCCAACCGGCGAATCAATTTCTAAAGAAATTTTAATCGAATTGATTAACGCTTCAAAAAAATCAAATGGATGGGTGTTTTTGGATGAAGCCTACATTGAGTTTTCAGATGAAGAGTCTGCTGCGAATGATTTGTTGAGTCAGTTTGATAACCTTATTATTCTAAGAACATTTTCTAAAGCCTACGGACTTGCAGGCATAAGGCTAGGTTATATTTTAGSWAATGWAACSTTAATTAAARAATTTAAAMAGCGCTGYATGCCMTTTAATATTYCWRCRCCYAGTTTRCAAATTGCTTTACAAGCWTTAACWSTAGAAAGYCAAAAAGAAATRAARGAATATTGTCARACKATTMGAATMAATCGRAAARTRATTRYTGATTGGTTNKAMRARWMWKRKKKTAAANGTYTTTCCGAGTCARTCAAAYTTYGTATTATTRAMTTTRCCKACTAAYCAAGCTCAAGCSGTWAARTCGTTTWTGGCRAAAAACAAAATATTAGTGAGAGAYTTTWCTGAAGGAGAGTTRAMAAACTGTCTTMGRATTACTATYCCTTTTGATATTGAACGACTAYTAAARATGTTAGARCAATGTTTTTGYCCTAAACTGGTTTGTATGGATATGGATGGYGTACTAATTGATACTAGYGGAAGTTACGATCAATGTACTATTGAAACGGTYAAATTGTTATCAAACAAAGATATTCAAYTTGAAACCTTRGARGTTTTACGAAAGCAAGGCGGTTAYAATAACGATTGGGTRTTGAGTCARAAAATTYTATTGGATCTGGGRTTTAAGTTTACGCTGGAAAAAGTAACGGAGGAATTTCAGAATTTATATTTGGGAAACTCCGAAATAGAAGGGTTAGTTAAAAATGAAAGCGTGTTAATTTCAAATTCCTTTGTCAACAAAATAAAACAGTCGTCAAATACTGCTTTCACTGTAGTAACTGGTCGCCCCAGAAAAGAGGCAATATCCGGTCAATCCATGATTGATTTGTCATCATTAGATCTAATCAGTTTAGATGACGTTAAAATTGCTAAACCATCACCCGAAGGCATTCAAAAATTACAGAAAAAATATTCGTCTCAAAGTTGGATGTGTGGTGATAATCCCGACGATATGCAAGCGGCTGTTGCGTCCAATAGTTTAGCAATCGGTATAGGCTCAAATAAAATACAAAGTTTATACGATGCAGGTGCTGATATCGTACTTGATAATATTAATGAAGTGGAGGCATGGTTATGTCTAAAGTAATTTGCGTTAATCGAAAAACAAAAGAAACCAATATTGAGTTGTCGCTTAATATCAATGGAAGCCAACAGCTTGACATAAATACCGGGATCGGGTTTTTGGATCATATGATAGAGCAACTAGCCTCTCATGCTCGTTGGGATTTAAGCCTTAAAGTGGAAGGCGATCTACATATTGATGATCACCACACGGTTGAAGATATAGCAATCTGTCTTGGCGATGCTTTGCAACAAAGTTGGCGTTCTTTAGAGTCAATGAAACGTTATGGTCAAAGATTATTGCCTATGGATGAAGCATTAATACTATGCGCAGTAGACTTATCTGGTCGTGGAATCTATGTCGGTGAATTAGAATTTACCCGGGAAAGCATTAACGGTGTTAGTACGGAAATGTTTGAACATTTTTTTAATACATTAGCTATGAGCGCGGCAATTACTTTGCATATTAAACCGCAATATTTTAGAAACAATCATCACTTGGTTGAAGGATGTTTTAAGGCCTTGGCTTATGCTTTGAAAGAGGCATTGAGTTCATCAGAAGGCGAAAATACAACCAAAGGGTGTTTATGATTTCTTTCGTAGGTTGGGTAGAGGAACGAAACCCAACATGTTTTAGGGTTGAAGCGCAAGTTGTTGGGTTTCGTTCCTCTACACCAACCTACRAGAAACGCCTGATAATGTTATGAAAAACATTTTAATAATAGATACTAAAGCAGGAAATCTTTTCAGTTTGAGAGCTGCGATTGAACGGTTAGATTTTAATGTGACGATACTGGAACAACCTAGTAACGAATGTTTTGATGCTGTCGTGATTCCAGGGCAAGGACGTTTTGGAACTGTCATCAATAATATTTCAAAATATCAATGGCCAGAGTATTTAAAAAAATCCTATGAAAACAACGTCCCGATTCTCGGTATATGTGTCGGCATGCAAATATTCTTTGAAGCAAGCGAAGAAGATCCAGATGTGAAGGGCCTTTGTTGGTTTAAAGGTCATGCGAAAGCATTAGATTTCCCTAAGAAACCAATGGTTGGTTGGGCAAAGTTAACTAGTCAAATTAAGGTATATAAGAATGCGGTTGTTTATTTTGTGAATAGTTATGCGATTAAACAAAACAAAAATATGATCGCGGAAAGTAGTTACGGCGAAACTTTTTGCGCAGCGGTTAAAAAGGGTTCTTTCACCGGGGTGCAATTTCATCCTGAGAAATCTAGCGATCTTGGAAGTGTTATTCTTCTTGAAGCGCTAACGATGAGTCAACAAAATGATCAATAGTCTATTACCAAGAGTCATTGTTTGTTTAGATGTCGATAATGGCCGGGTGGTTAAAGGTACTAACTTTAAACAGTTGAGAGATATGGGCGACCCAGTTGAACTGGCTGTAGAATATGAAAAACAAGGTGCCGATGAAATAGTGTTTTTAGACATATCGGCGAGTAATGAAAAACGTCCAACCGCTTTAAAACTAGTGACGGATATTGCTAATCATTTATCGATACCTTTTACCGTCGGTGGAGGGCTAAAAGAGTTAGATGACGTCAAAGCATTTTTAGATGCGGGAGCCGATAAAGTTGCACTGAATACAACCGCGGTTTTAAAGCCTGAGATTATAGACGAGACAGCACTCGCATACGGTAGCCAATGTGTTGTTGTTGCTATAGATGTTAATAAGAAAAATGAAGAGCTTAAATATTATATTAACGGTGGCCGAAAATTAGTAGATAAGGATTTTTATCAATGGACAAAAGAAGTGGCTGATCGCGGTGCAGGGGAAATTTTGCTAACGGCTATGCACAAAGATGGAACTGGTAGTGGATTTGATAATGAATTAACTCAGTCAGTCAGCCAACAAGTTTCTGTTCAAGTGATTGCCTCCGGTGGTGCGAAAAACGAGCAACATTTTTTAGAAGCTTTTCAACAAGGGGCAGATGCGTGTTTAGCCGCCGGTATGTTTCATAGTGGAGAATATAGCGTTGATCAAGTGAAACAATATTTAATAGAAAATGGAATACAGGTGAGAATATAAAATGCTAATCCCATCAATTGATTTAATGAATGGCAAAGCGGTTCAATTAAAACAAGGTAAAGAAAAGATATTGGAGCGTGATGATGTGTTCGCGTTACTCGAAGAGTTCTCATTATTTGGTGAAGTGGCAATTATTGATTTAGATGCTGCGCTTGGACAGGGCGATAACAAACAATTAATTTTTGATTTACTAAAAGTGAGGGCTTGCCGAATCGGCGGTGGTATTCGTGATTATAAAACCGCTCAAGAATACATAAAAGCAGGTGCTAGTAAAATTATTATCGGTACAAGCTGTCGTCAAGAGTGGGTTAAAAAATTGTCCAAAGACAGCTTGATTTTTGCCATTGATGCTAAAGGAGATTACTGGGCAACACAGGGTTGGAAAAACACCGAAAAAGAAAAAGTGCTCGAATTAATTCCAGAATTAGCGAAAAATTGTAGCGAATTTTTGTACACTCAAGTAGAAAAAGAAGGCATGTTGCAAGGCATTGATAAAGTCAGAAATCAACAAGTGATTGATGCCTCACCAGTGCCAGTGACCATTGCCGGAGGGATCACTAGTCTAGAGGACATCAATTGGTTTACCAAACTAGGCGCTAATGGCCAAATCGGCATGTCAATTTATACGGGAAAATTATCTTTGATTGATTGTTTTTTAACCCAAGTAGATTTTAATAAAATGGATCTAATCCCAACAATTGTTCAAGATGCTGATACAGAGAAAGTATTAATGCTTGCTTACTCTAATAAAGAATCACTCACTCAGGCATTAACCGATAAAAAAGGGACTTACTGGAGTCGTAGTCGCAATGAAATTTGGCAAAAGGGTTTAACTAGCAGTAATACCCAGCAATTGATTCAAGCCGACCTTGATTGTGATGGTGATAGTATTTTGTTCCGAGTGAAACAAGTGAATGATGCCTGTCACTTTGATCGATATAGTTGTTTTGCATCACAAAAGAAGCCTTTTGATCTAAATCGATTATCAGAACTTTTGACCAAACGAAAAGAGCAACTGCCTGAAAAATCTTTTACTACCCAGCTTTTTAATTCGGCCAAATTTAGAGCGGAAAAAATACGAGAAGAAGCCGATGAATTAATTGAAGCTGAAGAATTTGATGACGTACGTTGGGAAGCCGCGGATTTAAYCTTTTTTGCACTAGTGGACGCATTAGCGAAAGGAGTTGATATTAAAAATATCACTAYRGARCTTMGAGGTCGMTTTAATGATAATTAAYGCGRSGGATTGGACTCGACCTATTTTAAACGTTGATGAAAATCTCTCTAAAAAAGTGGGTAAGATTCTATCGACGATAAAATCTAAGGGCGATTCAGCGATTAATGATTATGCTTTAAAGTTTGATCAGCAAGCGGTAAAAATWATAGAGTTAAAACCGTTTGATGAGTATGAATTAGAAAGTGATTTGTCCAAGTCAATTAAATTTGCGGCCGATCGTATTGAAAAATTTGCTCGTTTTCAAAAACAACACAACGTATCAGAGTCTTTTGAAGATGAGTATGGAGTCTATGGTCAAATAGTGACACCGATTGAAAGAGTTGGTGCTTATATTCCTGGCGGAAGATACCCGCTTATTTCAACAGCATTAATGACCCTTATTCCTGCAAAAGTAGCGGGTTCACCCGTAAGAATTGCTTGCTCACCTTCCAATCACCCCGCTATTTTAGCCGCGGCATCTTTAGCAGGGGCGACTCAATTTATACAGGTTGGCGGTGTACAAGCTATCGCTGCGTTAGCGTTTGGTTATGCTGGTTCGGCTTGCGAAAATTCAAATTTTGACAGTCATGCTCCCGTAGATGTAATTGTTGGACCCGGTAATGCTTGGGTCAATGAAGCAAAGAAACAAATTCAAAGCTCTATAAAGATAGATGGTTTGGCAGGCCCCAGCGAGTTATTAGCGATTTGCGATGGCGAACAGCCTGTTGAATGGTTAGCGTTAGATGCATTAGCTCAAGCCGAACATGATCCATTGGCTTGCTCATTAATTGTTAGCGATGATGAAACTTGGTTAATGGAAATGTTAACGTATTTAGAGAGTCAATCGGATACTAAAAAGTTATTAGAGCAAAAACAAATAGAATTAATATTTGTAGAAACAACCAACGCGCTGATAGATTTTAGTAATCAATATGCACCAGAACACTTAATGCTTTGTCATAAAAATATAAAATCGGCTCAGTTAATCAATTACGGATCTCTATTTGTTGGTAAAAATAGTGCCGTTGCATTAGGGGATTATATTACTGGGCCAAATCACACCTTGCCTACTTTGGGCTATGCACGACAAAATGGCGGTTTGAATGTGAGTACTTTTTTAAGAGTACTCACATCACAAACTATCAATAATAATGGTCGAAAAACATTGTCAAAAATGGCAATGCCAATTGCGAAAGAAGAAGGCCTCGAATATCATTTCAAAAGCCTTCAGGAAAGAGTGTAAAGTCAGCATCCTTGCTGACTTTACCTAGCGTATATAATAAATTACAACCGATAAATATTATCGGCACTATCCCTATCAATTAACTTAACAAAAGGATCAACGCCAGCATATTCGGGTTTACCTTTCACTTCGATAACGATTGTATTGGTTCCCGATTTGATTTCATGTTTCTGAAGATAGAGTACAAAATCCTCTGCGCTTAAATCTTCGGGATCTTCACTAAAAAGACCGATATCAATATTATCAACAAAATCAATTTCCGTTTCTTTACCTTCACCGTCAGCTTGTTTTAAAGCAGCGTCGACTGTTAAAGTCACTTCGTACATTTCATCTTTTCCTTCAATTGCTTTGACTTGCACATCGGTCATTTTTAAATCATACAAACTAATGTGTTCAAACAAGTTACTGATGAAAGATTTTTCTTTTTCATCGGTATCTTGGTTGATATAAGCAATTAAATCCAGCGTGGTTGGATAGGGTGTACTTTGGAATTTGAATTCATTTAAGAAATCTTTCAATGCTTTATTTAATCGCTCTTCACCTAAGCGATCTTTTAAAGACATCATCACAACTGAGCCTTTACGATAATGAATGTACTGTTGATTTTCGCTGCGGAATAATGGCATTTCTTCTAAAAACTCAACACTGCGTCCTCGTAAATATCGGTCAAGTTCATACTTCAAGAATTTTCGAATTTTTTCTTTTCCGTATTTCTTTTCCATCACCATCAGTGAACTGTATTGCGATAATGTTTCTGAAATAATTGCGCTTCCTTGTACGTTAGCAGCGCCGACTTGATGTCCCCACCATTGATGAGCGACTTCATGTGCCGTGATGTAGTAAACAGGATCAATGTTTTCAGGATCGCGCAAATCAGTAATAAAACCAATATTTTCAGAGTAGGGGRCCGTATYGGCAAAACTTTGCGCAAAAGATCGGTAACCAGGAAACTCAATAATACGCATTTGTTGATGTTGATAAGGGCCAAAACTTTCAGTGAAATAATCTATCGAATCACGTACTGACTCAATCATGCGATCAACATTCATCGCATGATCTTTGTGATAATAAACTTCGATATCTATTCCGTTATACTTCTCTTTTTTAGACTCTAATTTTGCAGACATAAACGAATAAAAGTTAACCATTGGAGAGTTCATTTTATAGTGAAAGATTCTCCTTCCATCTTTAATTGTTTCACTTTTTAAGTAGCCAGGAGCAATCGCAAATTGATCACTAGAGGTTGAAATAGTTGCTTCAAAATCAATGAAACCAACACCAGGACCAAAGAAATTTTCATTATAGAATCTCTTATCTTCTAGTTTATTGGCTCGCTCTAAAGGCTCAAGATCATACTTACGACGTTTATGACGGTCAGTTAATTGGAACCCTTGGTTGTAACCAAAACCCGCAAACAATTCACCATTGTTAATAAATGTTCCGTTTTGCACTAAAGAAAAATCGTTATTACCGTCGGCAAAGCCATGGTGTTCTCTAGTTGCACTTAACTTACCTGTTCGAGATTCATTTGGTTCAAAAGGTTTATCAAATACAAACCAAGCTGAGTTATATTTCTCATCAAACTCTTGAAGACTTCCACCTTCAATTTCAACATTCCATTCTTTTGTGAATCTCGGCTTAGTAACCAAAAATCGTTTAATGGTTTCATTTGAGGTGTTAACTAACGTTAACTCCGCAGTCGCTTCAATCCGGCGTTGACTTGGAAAGATATCAACTTTTGCGTGAACTTTTGTGATTGAGGGTAAGCGAGCATTCAAATGCTCCGCATATTTCTTTTCATAGTCCGCTTGYAATTGCTCTGTATCATCTGCAATGCGGTACTCATTGATCACTCTGGTATTGTAATGAATCACACTACCAGCGCCAATAAACATGACCAATCCAAAAGTAACCGCTAACTTACCTGTTTTCCCTAAATAATAACCAAGTTTAGTAAAACGAGTCGTTAATTTCTGTGCGGGGCCTCTATGCCATAACCCATGAGCTAGACTAGCTAATACAATGGTTAATCCTGTCCAATAAAGCATGTACCAATGATGTGCTTGAAGAAAATGACCATAACCATTTATGTCGGAATATAATACTCTTGGCGCTCCAGAAAACTGAAACATATTGTGGCTAAAACCAAAGTTGGATAGCACGATAGTACTGATAATATAAAGTACAAAAAGCAACATGCCGACGTATTTATTGGGGCTTAAAACTTGAAGGAAGAATGCTAATACCGCCGTCATGATAACGGGAAGTAAAGTGACATATCCTAAACGAGTAATATACTGAGACAGCTCGTAATTATTATATCCTTGAAGCATTTGGTTGATTATAGTTACCGTCATTCCAAAGGCATAAAGTAAAATAAATACTAAGCTTATAGCAACAATTTTAGATAACCAAAACGTTGAATTCTTTACTGGCATTGAGTCAACAATATCGCCCATACCAGAGTCTCGTTCACGCCAAACTATTTCTGCACTGTAATAGGCTAAAATAATCATCATCAGTAAACCTGTAGAGCCAACAATCAAGGTCACCATTGATTGTGTTAACGGCCAATTAGGCGTTCCGAACATACCATTAGGATCAATTAGTGGAGCAACCAATAAAAAGACAGTTAGAACCGCTAACACTAAAAATGGTGCGCTAAATACCACTTGTTTAATTTCAAATAGTATTCTTAACTTTAAATGTGAAAGGGTTTGAACGCCTGAACTTTTCACTGTCACGTCATTATTCATTAACGTTGGAATTTTTTCAGTTTGCAATTGCAAATCGAGCTGCGCTTTCTTTTGTGCTTTTTTACTCAGCTTTTTAACTTTGCCTTGAACTAGACGTGCCTTGTTTTTTAATCCACCAAATACCACCATAATAATGACTGACACAGATAACCAAAGTAATCTATTTTCGAGCAATAGTCCGCTCAACTCAATGGGCGTATTATTTTTATCATGCATTGTCCAATAACGACTGACTTCGCCAAAAGCATTTAATCCAAAAGGATCTAACAACGCAGCCATGTTTCTATATTCAGGTTCGTTAAAGAGTTGACCAGAAATAGAGTAAAGAATAAATAACCCTACGGCGGCTAAATAGACCGCCATCATAGAGCGAAACTTGATCGCTACCGCATAAAAAAAGCTAGACAATACAAGTAAGGTTGGGACTGATAAATAGAAGAATGCAGTTAAATAATAACTGAAATGAGTATCACCTAACCTTTCCGGATCGATCCATCCAGTTAAGGAACCAATTGCAACACCTAAAATGATACCAATCGGCACCGACGCAAAAACCGTTATTACAACCGCTAGTGAACCCAAAAAACGTCCGAGCTGATAACTCAAAGGATTCATTGGTTTGCAATAAATTAACTCCGACATTTGATTAGTTTCATTTCTTGTTGCAGTGCTTGCAACAAAATTGACGACCAAAAACATAGAGAAGATGCTCATAATTAATAATGTTTGGGCTATTGAAAATGGGCCGTTATATAGGACGTTTCCACCACCACCGATTTGTACGTTTTCACTGACAGTTGCGAAAAATGTCAGAAAAAAGAAGATGAGACAAGTGACATAAAAAGAAGGTTGTCGAGTAAAGTAACGCCACTCGAAAGCGAGCATTTTTAATAACATGATTAGCTCCTTACGCTGCGTTACGGTGAGAATTTAAAGTGGAAAAATAAACATCTTCCAAATTAGCTGGCGCTTCATCAAAACCTTGTGGTGCATTTTCTGCTATTACGTGAACAATAGTTTGACCTGCAAATAATCGTTTTGATATGACGTTAAGATTTTTTTCTATTTGTGTGACTTCGGATTGAGAGACTGATTTTTTCCAAATTTGACCTTTCAATTTGTCGGTTAATTGAATCGGATCACCTTGTAATATGATTTTTCCCGAAGCGAGTACCGCCATTTGCGGACATAACTCGCTGACATCATCAACAATATGGGTGGATAAAATAATAACTTTAGCTTCGCCCAAGCCAACTAATAAATTATGGAAACGATTACGTTCTTCAGGATCAAGTCCTGCTGTTGGTTCATCAACAATCAATATGTCAGGATCTCCTAGTAGAGCTTGAGCAATACCAAAACGTTGACGCATTCCACCTGAAAATCCGCTAACTGCGTTTTTTTTATGCTGATAGAGATTGGTTTGAGCCAACAATCCTTCAACGGCTTCTTTACGCTCAGCTGAATTATCAAGCCCCTTCAAGATTGCTAAGTGATTCAATAACTCGTAAGCGCTAATCCGTGGATAAACATTAAAATCTTGAGGTAAGTAACCTAAACGTTGGCGAAGAGCTTGAGGATCTTTAAGAACATTAATGCCATCAAAGTCAATTTCACCTTCATCTGCATCTTGTAGAGTTGCAATAGTTCGCATTAGTGATGATTTACCTGCACCGTTTGGCCCTAATAAACCAAACATTCCTTTTGGAATTTCTAGAGATATATTGTCCATTGCCTTGACGCCATTGTCATAGGTTTTTGATAAGTTATTGATTGTTAGCATTATTTTTTCCTTATGATTGTTATTCTTGATTTTAGATTGCGACAAAAATGGAACTTGTAGGCTTATATCTCTAATCAGGATGTCACTAATTGTTTAGTCTGATGATTAAAAAAAACGAACTATTATGGCTTTTTTTTACTGTTTAGTGAAATTGTAAATGTAAGAGGAAATGATTTGATGATTTTACGAGGCTCAATCAAACGTTCTGCGCTTAAGATTACGCGCAACCAAATGATGGCAGAGACCAATTATCGAAAATAGTAATGCACATCGGAAAATCTGAAGGACTTAATTACCACTTTTAGAGCATTGAAATTAGAACCTGAAAATATTGTTAGGTTACAGTTAACTATTAAGATATTTTGCTAAAAATCCTTCTATTTTGTTTAGCACTTTTTCTTTTTCATCAATATAGCGAAAAATATTATGAGGCGCGTATTCTAGATCAAGATTCTCGTATTCCTTTTTTGCCTTTCTTAAAGCCTTGATCATTTTTCCAGATTGTCTATAGGGGACTACTCTATCTTTTCTACCCGCGATAATGAGGATTGGCGTTTTTATTTCCTTTACTCTAAATAGTGGGGAATTAAAACGTAGTATTTTAATATCATCTTTTGAGTCGCCTATACGTTCAGTTATATATTTTTTTAATTTGTCAACA
>NVTT01000068.1 GCA_002401655.1 Gammaproteobacteria bacterium
GACTTGGTGAATTAGTTTTGGCATTTCACCTAATTCCCGCCCTCTTAAATAGCTTTCTAATTCGCAAATTAGCAATACGTCAGGTTTTGCTTTTAACGCGGATTTGACAAGTCCTTTTATAAGTTCATCATTTCTATCGCCCGCTTGGCAAATTAAAACCAATCGTCTTTTTGCTGGCATATTATTGATGGTCTCTGCCATTAGGCTAAGACCTTGTTCGTTATGTGCAAAATCTAAGATGACTTTAAAGCCATTGATTTCAAACAAATTTCCTCGGCCGGGATTATCTTCCGGAGTACTTGTAAATTGTTTTAAGCCGGCTCGTATATCTTTAACATTAAATCCTAGGGAAAAACTTAATGCGACAACGCCAAGTGCATTATGCACATTGTGTCTGGCTGCACCATTCAGAGTAATCGGTATATCGTTTACATGTATGATCTCTTGTTCAATGCCATTTTCCGAATAATAAATAATTTCGTTCTCGACATAACAAGCGGATTTTTTATCGGCGATTTGAGACTGTATCACTTTATTACCCTTGGACCATGAAAACCAAACGATGGTGTTGTCTAATTGTTTGGCGAAGTTTACACAGCCTTTGTCATCGGCATTTAAAATTAGGTTTTGTTTGTTGTTGATGGTTTGGCGAACGATAAATTTCGCTTCGACCATATCTTTCAAATCATTAATCCCATATTCACCTAAATGATCTTCTGAAACGTTGGTGATTAAAGCAGTTTTCGCGTGATTGATGCCTATGCCTCTACGTAACATTCCACCACGGGCGACTTCTAAAAATGCCACTTCAGTCTCCGGGTGTCTCAGTAATGTACGAGCACCACCGGGTCCAGAATAGTCACCGGTATCTAGGATTTTGTCACCTACTCTTATGTAGTCGGTGGAAGTGATCCCGCATCTTTTATTTGCAGCCGCTACTACTGAACTGGCTAATCTTACTGTGGTTGATTTGCCATTGGTTCCGGTGACTAAGGCTACTGGAATGTCGTTGATTGATGACCACTCGATTTCATTAACGTCGGGAATATTGTCAACTGAATATATTTTGCAGGTCGCACCATAGCCTAGAGAAACTTCATCGTCATCACTTAAAAAAACAACATTATGTTCAAGTGCGGCTTTTTGAATAGCGAGTAACTTTGGGTTTTTTTCTTCTTTTATTTCTTTAATTAATTGAGAAATGATATCTTCAAACTTTGTATTCGATTGTTGTTTGATTTCATCGAGTGTTAGTTGCCATGCGGCTTCATTGACTTCGGTAGCTGCATAAAGTACATCGATTGGCGCGGTGATGACTAGGCTTGCACCATTGTTGTATTTTCGAGAAATGATTTTTTCATTTCCCCAACCAACCGCTTTTAGAAGTCGCTCGATCTGTTGTTTCCAGATTAAAATAACCCGATCGATATCACCATTGTGAATTTCAACATCAATAATCGCGCCGGTAATTGCACCGAACAAGTTCGGCCCAGTTAGTCGTCTTGAATCGTCAAGATTCAATTCTATTTCAGTCTTTAAATCAGAACCTAGACGTGAAGTAGAACTAGAATCTGAACTAGTCATTTTCTTCCGCTCTAGCCAAACGAACGCCTTTTTCATCTTTAATTAGATCGACAGAATTTAAAAAGGCTTTTTCATCTTCATCTAAAATAACATTTGAATTGGCGTTATTCGGGATTGTTTCTGATTTAGATGATTTTTGATTTTCTTTGTTAAAGTGAATAATTTGCTTCCAACAGCGAGTGATATTATCTCCAAAGATCAATATTAAATCACCTTCTTGTCCCATTGCTAATGCTGTGGAAACAGCTTCGGTTTCATCGGCAACTAGCTGGATTTTATCCTCTGCAACACCTGACGCTACTAATTGTTTTTGTAACATCAAAGGCACTTCTCGATCATCACGACCTCGACGATTATCATCTGCTTTAACAATATAATACTCAAAATGTCCCGCTGCTTGAATAGCAATTTCTCTGATGTCTTCGTCTCTGCGATCTCCGGGCGCCGCCAGCACGCATATTTTGTTTCCGTTGACATCAAAGCGGTCTATTGTTTGGCAAACCACATTAATAGCCGCAGGATTATGACCATAATCGAGTATGACTTTAAATGGATGTTCATCATATTGATTCATTCGTCCAGGCGCTTGGAAGAAGGTTGAATCGAATGTTCTTAAACCATGTCGGATCTGATCGAGTTCTTTATCCAGAGCATAAGCCATAGCCGCGGCAAACATTGCATTTTGGACATTGTGACTGGCCTTGCCTTCAATGGTTGCAGGAATAAGATGCGTCCAAAGCAATGGAGTATGGGTGCCATTATCATAAATAGTGATCATATCWCCATTRATCCCTTGYTCCAGTACTAGAGCCATTCCGCCTTGGCGAATATGTTCTTTTACTAAAGCGTGTCGAGGGTTCATAGTGATATAACAAAGTCGCTTCGCTTTGGTGTAATCGGCCATTTGTAAACATAAATGGTCATCGGCATTAAGTACCGCTACATCGCGAGCGACTTCAATCACCACCCGTTTTGCTTCGGCTAATTGTTCGAGTGTATTAACACCGCGCAAGCCTAAATGATCGGAAGATATATTGAGGCATGCTGAAACATTGCTTGATTCGTAACCTAAACCTGCTCGCACTATTCCACCACGGGCGGTTTCTAAAACCGCGATATCGACAGTAGGATCTCGCAACACAATATGGGCGGCTTTTGGTCCCGTCATATCCCCTTTAACAGTTAAATGACCATCAATATAAACACCTTCAGTGGCGGTATTACCGACAATATGGCCGGCGGTTTTTAAAACGTGTGAGAGCATTCTTGCGGTGGTGGTTTTACCGTTTGTTCCGGTAATGGCCGCTATTGGAATACGACTAGGCGTGTCGGAAGGAAACAACATATCCATGACTTTTCCCGCCACATCGCGCGGTTTACCTTCGGATGGAGCAACGTGCATTCTAAATCCAGGTGCCGCATTCACTTCAACAATTGCACCGCCAATTTCTTTGTAGGATTGGCTAATATCGTCAATTAAAAAATCAACTCCGCCCACATCAAGACCAACCGCCATAACAGCTCTTACCGCCATAGCACGGTTATCAGGATGAACTTCATCGGTTAAATCAATTGCGGTACCACCGGTTGATAAATTAGCGGTTGAACGTAAATAAAATAATTCACCTTTGGGTAAAACTGTTTCCGCCGTGTGTCCTGCTTGCTCAATTAATAAGTTCGCTTGTCGATCAAGTTCTAATTGGGTTAAAACTTTTTCGTGCCCGACACCGCGTCTTGGATCTTGATTTACGATGTCGACAAGTTCAGCAATAGAGTGTTTGTTATCGCCAACAATATGCCCCGGTACTCGTTTTGCGACAGCGACTAACTCGCCATTGACTACTAGCATTCTGTGATCAAAACCTGAAATCATCGATTCAATTAAAATACCTCTTGAAGTGCCTTTGTCGCGCGCAAATTGAAAAGCGGATTCGATTTCATTGTCATGATTAATATCAATGGTGATCCCTCTTCCATGATTCGCATCAAGTGGTTTTACTACTACAGGATAGCCAATTCTTCTAGCCATTCTAACCGCTTGTTTTTCTGAATAAACTAACTCCTGTCTTGGCAAAGGTAAACCTAAGTCATGTAATAAATTATGCGTATCTTCTTTATCGCAAGAAACTTCCACAGCGATATGTCCAGTCTTAGATGTGATGGTGGCTTGAATTCTTTGTTGGTATTTACCATGACCAAATTGTACTAATGAGTATTCGTTTAAACGTAACCATGGAATTCCTCTTTCAATGGCTGCGTTGACTATGGAGCCGGTAGAAGGGCCCAATTCTTTTCGTTGGGCGAAGCGGATAAAGGTTGTTTTTTCATCTTCAAAATCGAAACTATTATCAAGACCGTCTTCAATAAATTCGGCAAGCTGTTTTTGTAACTCGGTAGGCATTAAGCTAAACAATAAACTACGCGCAATTCGAGCGGACTCTAATCCCACGTCGCGTTGTTTATATTGGAATACCATATTGTAGCAACCGGGTTGGTCTTCCATCGAGCGTGTTCTGCCAAAGGTCACATCGGAGCCAGCAATATTTTGTAATTCTAAAATGGTGTGTTCAAGAATATGACCCATCCAAGTACCTCCATCTTCTTTTAAACGACGTATAAATCCGCCATCCACGCCGTAAGAACAACCATGTTCTTGAAGTCCTGGAAGCGCTTTAATTAAACCATTAATAAAAGCATCGCCAATTTTAGCTGACGGCCACTCTTCTAAAATGCCAAGATCAACTTGTTGTCGAATAACGGGAAAATGAGCATAGAGGTTTGGACCAACGTAGACGTTTGTACTGAGTATTTTCATTTTCTTCCCTCGAATTTATTATTGTTATTTAACGTGGCCAGTTAATCTCGTTTGTTGATTGATTAATATGGATAATTATTAAGCGAAAGCTTCTCTGGTGTTGATATCATACTTAGAACCTTCACCTAAGATATGTAATTTCATTCCAATTAATGTGATATTTTCTTTATGCCTTGCATCGTGCATTGATGAATGAGTTAGCTCGGATGGATCAACTACCGTGATAGCGCCTGCACCAACGACTTCAAAAATGCCTTGTGGCGAAATAAACGCGGCAGTATCTTCATCAATTCCAATTCCTGAAATGAAAGGGTTATAGGAAAGCGCAGCTAGTAAGCGACCGATGCGATCTCTTTGCCTAAAGTGTTGATCGACAATAATTTTATTAGTTAATCCCAAACCAGGTGCCATAGTAGCGCCATCTTCTTTGGGGGTTGGCCCCATCTTTCCGCCGGCAATCATATGCTCAGAAACTATAGCCGCTCCAGCAGATGTTCCCGCTACATGAACGCCCTTGGCATTCAATGAGCGAATTAATTTTGCCACAGGAGTACCGCCAAGAATGGTAGAAAGACGAAGTTGATTACCACCCGTAATAAAAATACCAGTGGCTCGATTAAGCGTTTCGATGATTTCATCTTTAAAACAATCTTCTCGTTCGTCAACGGGAATGTACATGGACTTAGCGCCCATGCTTTCAAAAATTTCAACGTAACGTGGGCCTGTGTCTTCAAGTTGAGACGCTGTTGGTATCACCAAAATTTTGGCATCTTTACCACCGGACAATTCGCAAAAACGCTTGAGGATGGTTTTGTTATTGACTTTATCTTCCGCGCCGCCAATAGGGATGATCCAACCACGATCGATATTAACGGGACTAGCTGCAGGGCACATATACTTTTCCTAAAAATTTTCTATTCAAAACTACCTAATCGAAGCATCTTGCTATCTTTCTTATGCCACTTTCCTAAGGCCATTACCGATTCTATCTTATTATCTTTGTCTAGTACGATAAGATCGGCATCATTACCCACTTTAATTTCACCTTTTTGTGAAAGCCGTAATAAATTGGCAACATTCTTGGTGAAAGGTAACAACACTTGTTCTTCAGGGTAGCCTTCGTCTAATAGAACTTTGAATGTGTCGCTTAATAACGAGCATCGTCCATAGTCGAGTTTTATGAGTTCGCCTTGTTGGTTAAATTGAGGTAAACAACCACCGCCATCGGAAGATATGGTCAGTTTACTCAAATCAAACTTCTTTTTGTGGAATATTTTAAATGATTCGGCAGCTGAATATTCATCTTTACTATTTGTTTTTGGGAAAGCTGTTACATCGATTGAAATCCCTCGTTTTGTCAGTTCGCAAGCTTGTTCAAAGAGCGGTATATTACGATTACAATGAGTTGGATTTAAACTGCGGGGAGGCAATTCGGTTTTGTTTAATAAGTCTTCGATTAAATCTAGCTTTCGGCTTCCATCACCTAAATGAAAGTGAACAATACCGGCTTTTCCTGTCATTATTCCTGCTACGTGTGCATCACCTACTATTCGAGCGATTTCATCAAAGGTTGGCTGCGATGATCGATGATCGGAAATGGCTAATTCACCTACGCCAATCACCGGTTCAATATGTACAATGTCTTTTTTAATCGATCCGGTTAGGGTTTGTAATGGGATGTGGTATCCGCCGGTATAACACCATGCGCTTATGCCTTCTTCTCGCAATGCATATACTTGAGCGATTAACGATGAGGTGTTACGAGTAATATCGTCAGTGCCTAATAGTCCAACAACAGACGTAACACCGGCACTTGTATATTGACTTAAATTAACGGGGGGTACTTTTGTTTTAAAACCTGCCTCACCGCCACCGCCAGTGATATGTGCGTGACCATCAATAAACCCGGGGATCACTCTTTTTCCTTGATAGTCTTCATCACTAGTTAGCAATTGACTATCAATTTGTATATCGTCTTTTGAAATCGCCACAATTTTATCTGAGGCTATTAAAATATTAACTAATCCGACAGGTTCAGGCGAATATAAATTAATGTTTCTTAGTCGATGTAGCATAATTGGTGTTCTTTATAGGTCATTAAATTTTTTTAGGGAAAGCAATTTTTCAGGAAAAACTAACTGGATAAATTTACCTCTATATTATCCAAAAGTCTAGGCTTCCCCATCCAGGCTGCAACAGCAATCAAAATCTTCTTATCTCTAATATTTGCTCGTTCTAAATCATAAATATTACAAATTTCAAAATAATCGATGTTAAATGATTTTGAATTTAGAGTCTCTATTGCTTCAAGGCGAATGGCACCGTATCTGCGATCACCCTGTTTTATCTTTTCAGCGTAAAATAGGAGAATCTTTCTCAGTTCACTCGCTTTTTCTTTTTCGCTAGAGGTTAAAAATTTATTCCTTGAACTCATCGCCAGCCCGTTCTTTTCTCTAACGATTTCACCACCAAGTACTTCAATCGGTAAAAATAGATCTTTAACCATCGCACATAACACTAAATATTGCTGATAATCTTTTTTACCAAATACAACAACGTCAGGCTGTAGAATGTTAAATAGAATATTGACTACTGTGGAGACACCTTTAAAGTGCGTTGGACGACTTTCTCCACATAACCGCTTGGTTAAGCGATTAACTTCAACACTTGTGTTTATTTGTGTACCTTGCGGATAAATAATTTTTTCAGTGGGTGTAAATAAATAATCAACATTAATAGCTTCTAATTTTTCAATGTCATCTTGTAGTGTTCGAGGGTATTTATCTAGATCTTCATTAGCACCAAATTGCATAGGGTTAACAAAAATACTGCCGACTAAAATGTCGCAGTGTTTTCTTGCGATCTCAAATAAAGATGTATGGCCTTTATGTAAATTTCCCATTGTTGGAATTAGGCCGATTTTTTTGCCTTGTCTTTTTAAAGCAACTAACTCGGGCTGAATCTGGATAGGGCTATCGATTATTTTCATAGAGATGCTAATTCATCAATGCCATTTTTAAAAGTCGCATCCAAATAGTTATTTAAAACTTTGTTCGTCATTTGGAAATTCTCTCCCTTTCACTTCTGAAACATATGCTTGGATCGCTTGTGATAGGTTGTTTACGTTTTCATTTTCAAAAAAGTTCTTAACAAACTTCGGTTTAAAGTTTGTATTAAGACCTAGCATATCTTGTAGAACTAAAACTTGTCCATCTGTTTGGTTTCCGGCGCCGATCCCAATCGTTGGTATTTTTAATCGCTTGCTTATATTTCCTGCAACATCTTTTGGTACACATTCTAATACTAAAATATCCGCACCGGCACTTTCAACGGCAAGTGAATCAATGAGTAATTTCTCTGCGCTTCTTTTGTCTCTTGCTTGCACTTTATATCCACCAAGTGCATCAACAGACTGCGGGGTTAAACCTAAATGAGCACAAACTGGAATGCCTCGTTCCTTTAGCAATTTGATGCTAGGAACTAACCATTCGCCACCTTCCAATTTAACCATGTTAGCACCGGCTTGCATTAATTTACTGGCATTATTCAAGGTTTGTTTTTCAGTTGCATATGACATATAAGACATATCAGCAATGATCCAAGATGATTGATTCGACTTTGCCACACACTGAGTATGATAAACCATATCTTTCATTGTCACGGGTACAGTTGATTGATGCCCTTGCATCACCATGCCAAGCGAGTCTCCGATCAATAAAACATCAATACCATTCTCGGAGAGCAATTGAGAAAAGCTAGAGTCATATGCGGTTAATACGGCAATGGGTTCTTGCTTTTCTTTGAGCGCTTGAATGCTGTGTAAAGTATGTTTTTTCATCATCTTAGATTTTCTTTTAGCCAATTTATAAAGTAATTGTTTAAAAAACTAATAAACGGATTCTAAATAGTCGCTGGATTAAAATAATGTCTTCCACTAGTGGTTGACTCAATTCGTTCTAGCAATTGTAAATAATCTTTTTCATTATTAACTAAATCGATTTCCGAAGCATTTACAATTAATAAAGGTGATGCTTGGTAATAATGAAAGAAATCAGTGTAAGCGCTAGATAGTTGATTGAGATAGTCGTGGTTGATAGTACTTTCCATATTAATGCCACGTTTTCTGATTCTTTTTAATAATACATCACTAGGTGCTTGTAAGTAGATTACTAGATCGGGCGTGGGTGCATCGATGGTTAAACTTTGGTAAACCTGCTCATACAATGCTAACTCATCGGAATCTAAAGTAACTCTTGCAAATAATCGRTCTTTRTCCATTAAAAAATCAGCTACGTGATTAGGYGTAAACATATCACTTTGTTTTAATTCTTTTAACTGTCTTGATCGTTGAAATAAAAAATAAAGTTGAGCCGGCAATGCGCCTGCTTTTGGATCTTGGTAAAATTTTTCTAAAAAGGGATTATCAACAGCACCTTCCAATAAAAGTTCCGCTTGAATTGATTCGGCCAATTTTCTCGCAAGCGTCGTTTTTCCTACGCCAATGGGTCCTTCTACCGCAATGAGTTTTTTATTGGATAATGACAGATTAGCGTTTAGATATTGACTCATTGAAAATTAGTTCCCTAGCTTTTTTATTGTTGGGTTAGTCTGTTCCATTTTTAAAATGAGTGAAGCTAGTGGCTGTCGTTTAGCTACTAGCTGTCCTTTAGCTAATTTCAAACCAGGAAACTTTAGATCTGGCGCTACTTCAGACAAAGGGTACAAAACAAAAGCTCTCTCAGAGATWCCATAATGAGGAACGGTCAGTCTATCATTATCTATTATTTGATTGCCATATAGTAGCAAATCGAGAWCTAATGTACGAGCGCTCCATCTCTCATTTTTTCTGACTCTTCCCTGTAATAACTCAATCGCTTGTAGCGTATCTAATAANGGAAAGAGGAGGTAAATTGGTTTCAATTTCGACAACAGCATTAATGTAGTCATTTTGATCTTGTGGACCCATCGGAGGGCTTTTGTATAGTGAGGATGATTTTATTAATTTGATCTGAGCCGTAGTTGCGAGTGTGCTAATAGCTCGATTGATCTGTTCTATTGGATAATCTAAGTTTGATCCTAAGCCGATATAGCAAACATTAAATTGAAGTGTTTGATTATCGTGATGCATAGTCTACTAAATTTTCATTAATTTCAATGATTTACGTTTCTGTCGTAGATTTAGGAATAGATTTTTTTCTACTGCGTTTTTTAGGAACACCTACTTTAGATAGCATTTTGTCTTGCTCTTGAGCATTCAGTTCTTGAAATTCAGTCCACCACTGCGATAATGAGTTCAATTCTTTATTATCACCTGCTCTTAAACATAGAAAATCATAAGCTGCTCGGAATCTTGGATGTTCTAATAGTCTAAGGACTGATTTTCTTCTTAAAATAGTGAGTCGGTATTGCAACGTCCATATTTCTTTGATCATGCTACTAAATCTTCGCGGAATTCCAACTCGATCGCGCTGTATATTTAATACTTGGTCTCCCGCTTTTTGGTTAGCATCGTAGGGAGACAGACCTTTTTTAATTAGCTTTTCCGTAAGCGCTTCTAAAGGAGCCCAAAGAATAACCGAGAATAAAAATGCAGGATTCACTGTTTTCCTCATCGCAATTCGTTTATCTGTATTGATTAACGCGGATTGTACGAACAAGTTAAATGTTGATGATTCTGACTTTGAGTCCGAACTTGAATCAGTTCTCTTCAAGCAATAAACTGTTTGAGAAAATAGGATATCGGATACGCCTTCTTTATACAGAGCATTCCATGTTTTTTCAGCATGTCCWGAAAGTAACATTTTATTGCATTCTTCCCATAATCTCGCATTAGAAATATTTTCTAATAAAATCGACATTTCTCGGATAGGGGCAAGGGTTTTTTTCTCTATTGATAAATTGAGTTTACAAGATAATCTAATCGCTCTTAATATTCTAACTGGATCTTCTTTGTATCTTTCGACAGGGTCACCAATTAAGCGGAGTGTTTTTGCCTTAAGATCTTCAAGACCTTTGGTGTAATCAATGACGGTGAAACCCTGCACGGTGTAATAAAGTGCATTAACAGTNAAATCACGTCTAAAAGCATCTTCAATGAGTGTTCCATAAACGTTATCACGAACTAACATGCCGTCATCATCAGTCAATGCTTTGGCTGTTTTACGCGTTTGTTTATTGTTTTGAAGTTCTGATTGACTGCCTTCATGTCCTGCTCTAAAGGTTGCTACTTCAATGACTTCTCTGCCAAATAAAATATGAGCGAGTCTAAAACGACGACCCACTAAACGGCAATTACGAAAAATACTTTTTATTTGCTCAGGAGTGGCATCGGTTGCAATGTCAAAATCTTTTGGTTTCAAACCAAGTAATATATCTCTGACGCCGCCGCCGACTAAATAGGATTGATAACCAGCATCGTTTAACTTGTAGAGAACTTTAATAGCATTTTTACTGATGTCTTTTCGAGACACATTATGAGCGTCTCTTTTTAACACCGTCGCTTTTGATTTTCCGTGTTGCAGGTGAGTTTGCTTCGAGTTATCCGAAGTTTTCTTTCGCTTAAAAAAACCTTTAAAAAGAGAAACCATTCTATTTGTTACTTATTGATCACACAAAAAGGAAGCGATACTACGTATCCCTCTACCGGTAGCGCCCGCAGAAAAAAGCGAGTCACCTGAGTCTCTAAAACATGCGGCTAGATCTAAGTGAGCCCATTTTTTATTTTCTGTATCAACGAACCGAGAAAGAAACCCTGCGGCATTACTAGCTCCACCAACGCCACCACCGGGTTGTGGTTTACTATTAGCGGTGACTGCATAGTGTGAAGGGCAATTATCTTGATGAAATTTTTCAAGTGGTAAGCGCCATAGAGGATCGTGATTTTCAGTTGATGTTTTACTAAGTTTTTCGGCTAGCTCATCATCCATTGTAAAAAGCGCGTTGTAATGATCACCTAGTGCGACGCAGGCAGCCCCAGTCAAAGTCGCAGCGTCAATAATAGTGTGAGCGTCTGATTCACTGGCCTTGATTAAACCATCGGCAAGTACAATACGACCTTCTGCATCGGTATTAACGACTTCAACCGTAACACCATTTTTATAGGTCAATATATCGGACAACAAATAGGCGTGGCCACTTACCATATTTTCAGCACAACATAAGTAAAGTTTTACCCGAGTTTTTAATCCTTGAATAATAGCGAGCCCTAAAGCACCCGCTACCGTAGCTGCGCCCCCCATATCACATTTCATATGGAGCATTCCTACACTTGACTTCATGCTATAGCCGCCGGTATCAAATGTGATCCCTTTTCCGACCAGAGCAACGCTTGTTGAGTCTTCTTTTCCATTTGGACAATAATCTAATTCTAACAAAACTGGTGGTCTGACACTTCCTCGACCAACATTGTATATTCCTACTAAACCCGCATATTTTAAATCCTCACCTACTATTGTGTTAAAAGTAACCTCATTAGGTGCTAATTCTTTGATAAATGATGCGGCTCTTTTCGCTAGTTCTTGAGGGGATAAATTCTCAGGTGTTTCATTAATTAGAGACTTAGACCAACGATAAACTTTAATTAAGGCCTCGAGTTTTTGTATTTCATCGTCAGTTAACGACGCAAATTGAATAGGGAGTTCTTTTTTAGGGGAGTAGGCGCCTTGCCAAAAATGCCATTGGCTTTCAAAATTCCAATCTCCTACTAGCTTAAAAGCTTTAGGCTTCATTCCAACCAATTTACGCGCAAGTCTTTGGGTATCTAAAAGGTGAGATAATTGGTTTTGGTCAGTCGATTGGGATACATGAAATTTCGCTACATTATTTTCAAAACTTAAAGTGTTTTCATCACCCCAATGAGGCAATGGTTTCTCGTTAGTCAGCTCGACTATTAATACATGACTTTCTTTATTTATATAGTTATTCATAAAAAGTGACCCAATTTTCCATGTTTGGTGGATAGGTAATGTTCATTATGAGGGTTTTTACCGACTTTCATTTCAACTCTTTCTGTTATCTCAATTCCAGCGGACTCAAGGGCTTCCACTTTTTTTGGATTGTTGGTCATTAATCGTATTTTATTTATCCCAAGTTGTTTCAAAAAATCAGCGGCTACATCAAAGTTGCGCTGATCGGCGTCAAAGCCTAAATTTAAGTTAGCTTCTACCGTATCTTGCCCCTGATCTTGTAAGGCATATGCCTTGATTTTATTGATAAGACCAATTCCTCTTCCTTCTTGGCGTAAGTATATGACCAATCCACGGCCTTCTTTAGCAATTTTTTCTAAAGCGCTATTTAATTGGGGGCCACAATCGCAACGTAAGCTAGAAAATGCATCACCGGTCAAACATTCGGAATGAAGTCTGACTAATAAAGCATTGCGGTTTGATTGACCTCCTAGTTTATCTGAAACTATGTCACCCATGCCAATGCCGACGTGTTCTTTGCCATCGGAATGTTGCTCAAACGCGTATAACGTAAAATTACCCCAAGAAGTTGGTAATTTTGCCTGAATTAATTGTTCTAATTTATTTTTAGGGCTTTGAGGCATAAAATTTATTAAATTATCTGGCTTCGACTAAGTGTAAAACCATTTAAAAAGCACGGATTTTTGCATAATTAAACAGTAGCTTTGCAAGTACTTTGCAGGGAGAGCTATTCTACACATTAATGATTGTTATGGGTAATTGTTATAGGTATATCGAATTAGTAAATTAATAATAGGGTTAATCCTCAAATTTGACGTCTAATTACAAGATTCAATTATCGTTAGCTCTATTATAGGGTTAGCTCATAATCTAAAATTAACCGTCATTGCCGAGGGCGTTGAAAGTGAATTGCATCGAGATTTATTGCAAAAAATGGATTGTGATCAAATACAAGGATATGGCATCTGTCGCCCAAATGTCTGGAGTGAAATTCAAGAGTGGCTAAATGTACAAAACTCGAGTTATTCTAAAGGTTGAATTTAGCTTTAGATTAACTTTAGCGATAATGTAATAATTTACAGTTTTGAGCGCCAAAGCCGATAATATGGATTAATAGCATATTATATTTTTTTGAGAATGGCGTAATAATGCACATTAATATAGAAAGAAAAACTTAGATAATAGAATTAGTTAGTTGTAAGTGTCTCTTTAAAAAATGTTTAAAGTAGACAAAACATGGAGAAAAAATTGGCCTGTTCACATATGAAAGGTTGCGAATTATTTGTTCAATTTGCATTAAATCCTGCTTTAGAAATATGGAAAAAGCACTATTGCGAAGCGCAATATGAGCGTTGTGCCCGATTTAAAATGTCTCGAAAGGGCAGTGCAGTTCCTTTGACGTTATTACCCAACGGTAAACAGATTAACGCGATACGCACCGATGTAGAGTTTGGTACAACCGCAATGCTTAATTGTATTGGTAAACGTCGAGTACGAATGGCAAAATCATTGATAATAACTGGTGTGGACATCAATGCATCAAATGTAGAAGGCACAACGCCTTTAATGGCTGCCGTTGATGTTGGTGCAGATGATATTGTTGATCTCTTGCTAGAATATAAGGCTGATACTAGTTTGACCAATATGCATGGTGAAACGGCTCTAGATTTGGCGATTGCGGTAAAAAATGAATCATTAATTACCCTTCTAAAAAAACATCAGGTGAAATAAATGGATGCCTATATACCTTGGTATTATACAGCGGTTGGGTTAGCGATTGTTACTCTTGGATTTTCATATGTGTTAGGCAAAGCTTTAGGTGTTTCAGGAAGTTGGGCAAGGTTAGTTACTCGTAATAATGATAGAGAAGTACGTTTGGCAGAAGCGTCTTTTGTGGGTAATCCTCAGTTATTTGAAGATGCGTTAATGGCCGCTACTATTAGAGAGTTTGGCGAAAAAGAAGTGAATGATTTTTTAGCTTCGAGACAGAAAAAGCAACCAACTAAGCAGTCGAGCAAACCAGAAGACACTATAAAAAAGATGCCTTCCAGAGTGCCCTGGAGCGCTCACTTTACATTTTTAATTTTCCTTGCTTTAGGTGGTGTTGCAGGCTCAATGATTAGAGGAACTTTTTCTTTACAGTTTGATCTAGGAGAGTTCCATACTCAAATGTTTGGTGGATCATATGTGTCAATGCTCGTTTTATTGATCGGAGGATTAATGGTTGGTTTTGGGACGCAATTGGGTGGAGGTTGTACTTCTGGGCATGGATTAAGTGGTGTCAGTCGCTTAACGCCTGCTAGTTTGATTGCAACGGGGTGTTTTTTTGGAGCCGCGATAATATTTTCTTTTGCTTTTAAATTATTTGTAGCAGGAGGGATTTAATATGGAGAGCATTAAAAAAGAACATATTTATTACGCCATTTTTGGTCTCGCGATGGGCTGTATTTTGAGTATGGGCGGACTATCTGATTTTGAACAAATTAATGGCTTGTTCTTGTTTGAGAATTTGCCATTATTATTTGTATTTGCTCTCAGTATTGGTCTTAATATGATTGGCTTCTTTTTGTTTTTCAAAAATAAGAAGTTATCACAAAAAAGTTACATTAAAGGTACCATTCCAGGTAGCGCGTTATTTGGCGTGGGTTGGGCTATTACCGGCGCTTGCCCCTCGATTGCCTTAGTCCAGTTAGGTGAGGGTAAACTCGCGGCATTAGTTACTATCTTCGGTATCTATTTTGGAGTGTGGCTATTTAGACGCTTTGTCATTGCAAATCCTAGTTTTGACAATGGAATCTGTGGCGAAGAGTAGTGTGGCGAAGAAAAGCGTGGCAAAGAATAAGATCTTAAAATTTAATGCATTAACCGTGATTCAGCACTAAGCTTATTGTATTGATGCACAAACGCGAGACAATGATGTCAAAATGGGTTACTGAAGCGATGGAAAAGTTGCTTCTCGACATAAACGAAGTTCCTTATACCGATAATCGAGAGGGTACTCAATTGAGTATTCTGATGAAAGGTATTGCAATGATTAACAATCAGGCGATGGACAACGCCGCCACAAAAACGCGAGCAAGTATGCGTAATTGGGATTTAGATAGCGCAGCGGAAAAAACAAGCAAAGCAAATGTTGTTTATGATGATAGCGAGGTTGATGAGCTAACCCGATTACGACCAATACGATAAATATTCTAATCCGTCACATTGAAATAGGTAAAATTTAGTTCACATTCAAATTAACACAATTTCTTAATTCGCAAAGTAGTTATATTTTGCACTAATTAGTGCCCTTACTCGCTCTGAATGCTATAATCCGCGCCATTTTACGCTTCTAATCATCCAATTTTCAAGTATGAGCAAAAAACTATATATAAAAACCTGGGGTTGCCAGATGAATGACTATGATTCATCACGTATGGCTGATCTCCTGAATGTAACTCACGATTATGAATTAACCGATGATCCTAAACAGGCTGATCTACTCGTTCTAAATACTTGTTCAATTCGAGAAAAAGCACAAGAAAAAGTTTTTTCTAAGCTTGGAGAGTGGAAAAACTTTAAAAAAGACAAGCCGGATCTTCAAATCGCAGTAGGTGGTTGTGTTGCTAGCCAAGAAGGTGAAGCGATAAGAAAGAGAGCGCCTTATGTTGACATGATTTTTGGGCCTCAAACGTTACATCGATTACCCAATATGATTAATGCGGTTAAGAAAGATAAAAAACCTGTAATTGATACGTCTTTTCCAGAAATTGAAAAATTTGATGTCCTGCCAGAGCAGAGAGTGGAGGGCGTTAGTGCATTTGTTTCGATAATGGAAGGTTGTAGTAAATATTGTAGTTTTTGTGTGGTTCCTTATACGCGTGGCGAAGAAGTTAGTCGTCCATTTGATGATATTATTGCAGAAGTTGTTGCTGTAGCTGAAAAAGGTGTAAGAGAAGTTAACCTGTTAGGACAAAATGTTAATGCTTACCGAGGTGTCACTCATGATGGAGGTGAAGCTGATTTAGCTGATGTTATAGAATTAATTGCAGCCATTGAAGGTATTGACCGAATTAGATTTACCACCTCTCATCCTGTTGAGTTTTCGCAAAAATTAATCGACGTTTATGCCAAAGTGCCAGAATTGGTGAGTCACTTACATTTACCCGTACAAAGCGGATCGGATCGCATCTTAGCGTTAATGAAGCGCGGACATATGATCTTAGAATACAAATCGAAAATCAGAAAGTTAAGAGAAATACGCCCTAATTTAAGCATGTCTTCTGATTTTATTATTGGCTTTCCGGGAGAAACCAATAAAGATTTTGAAGCGACTATGAAATTAATTTCTGATATTAATTATGACATGAGCTTTAGTTTTATTTATAGCGCAAGACCCGGTACGCCGGCTGCAGAAATTGTTGATGAAGTTTCTTTAGCGACCAAAAAACAACGCTTACAGTTATTACAACAAAGGCTAAATCAACAATCACAAGAGCATGCACGCAAAATGGTCGGAAGCGTTCAAAGAATTTTGGTTGAAGGACCTTCTAAAAAAGATCCTATGCAATTAAAAGGTCGAACTGAAAATAATCGAGTCGTTAATTTTGATGGGCAAAGGGAAATGATTGGTCAGTTTGTGGATGTGACTATTACAGAAGCATTACCTAATTCTATGCGAGCGATTTTAGTTGAAACAGAGGCGAATGCTTAATGGTTATCAGTAGTAATGACCAGAGACAAGAAAATATCAAAGAATTTATTTTAGAGCCTTTTGATAACCAAAAATTAGCTAACTTAGCCGGTCATTTGGATGAAAATTATCGCTTAATCGAAAACCGATTAGGGGTAGAAATATCGAATAGAGCTAACGTGTTTAAAGTCAGCGGAGAAGCAATAGCGACCGAAATTGCAGAAGATTTATTAGTTGAATTATACGATGAAATTACGACAGAACATCCCCTCAACGCAGAAAAATTACACGTTCATCTTCGCTCACTTAGCCAATCTTTAACAGATAAAGAAAACCGATCTTCACGTTCTAAAAAACAAGATATGCATTTAGTGATTACGACTAAACGTGGACAAGTTCGTCCGCGTGGAGCCAATCAACAAGCCTATGTTGCCAATATTTTAGCCAATGATATTACCTTTGGTATCGGTCCTGCGGGAACTGGTAAAACTTATTTAGCGGTCGCTTGTGCTGTGGACGCGTTAGAAAGACAGGAAGTTAGACGAATTGTTTTAACAAGACCCGCGGTTGAAGCGGGCGAAAAACTAGGTTTTCTGCCCGGTGATTTAAGTCAAAAAGTGGATCCCTATTTAAGGCCTTTATATGATGCCTTATATGAGATGCTCGGTTTCGACAAAGTCGCTAAACTAGTTGAAAACAATGTGATTGAAGTGGCTCCTTTAGCTTACATGCGAGGCCGAACGCTAAATGAATCATTCATTATTGTTGATGAAAGTCAAAATACGACTAAAGAACAAATGAAAATGTTTTTAACTCGCATTGGTTTTAATTCAAAAGCAGTAGTGACCGGTGATATCACCCAAATAGATTTACCCAATAGTAAAATGTCAGGTTTAAATCATGCCATTGAATTATTAGGTGATGTTAAAGGATTGGCTTTTAGTTTTTTCCAATCGGCAGATGTTGTTAGGCATCCAGTAGTTCAACGAATTGTAGAAGCGTACGAAGCTGAAAATTAATATCGAAAATAAGCTAAGTAAACGAGTTAAATAAATGAGCTGTTATCTAGAAATTCAAAATAGTACAGAGTCGAACTCCATCCCAAAAGAACAAGATGTTCTTTTATGGATTGAAAAAGCACTTGAACTATCCAACTCGAAAGTCATTAATCTAGAATTAACCATACGCATTGTTTCTTTGGATGAAAGTCAGCAATTAAATTCTGATTATCGCGGAAAAAATAAACCAACCAATGTCCTTTCCTTTCCATTTGAAATACCTGAAGGACTGCCTGTAGATGTTTTAGAAAGTGAAAATATGGAAAGCATTCTTGGTGATTTAGCGATTTGTGAAGCTATTGTTATTGAAGAAGCGAAAGAGCAAAGTAAACAAGTTAATCATCATTGGGCACATATGGTAGTTCATGGCGTTTTGCATTTGGTGGGATATGATCATGTTGATGATAGCGATGCGAAAGAGATGGAAAGTTTGGAAGTTGAGATATTAAGCCAGCTTGGTATTGGCTCGCCTTATTAAACTGTGACGCATCTATCAAACTAAAACAAAATAA
>NVTT01000069.1 GCA_002401655.1 Gammaproteobacteria bacterium
GCCACCTGGCGTGATTTCAACTACGGTCATTTCTGAAGTAAAACCAAAAAAGTTCAATGTTTCAACTGGATGACGATATTGATCGCGGGCTTTATTTTTAGCTGAACGATGTTCACCTGACACTGATTGTTCAAGCATTTTACTGCTATGACCATGATTCTCGTGAGCATAAAGAGCCACGCTACCCAGCGCACTAAGGCTAAGCGTTGAAGCGACTATTGTTGCAGTAATAAACGATTGTAAACTTTTTAATTTGGCCATAATATTTCCGTAACTGTGTGGTATTACTAAAAGACCACTAGTTATAACAGATTTCAAATAAACAAGCAGTGTTGACTTTGTTACATAAAATGAACAAACAACACTGCTTTTTTATTATTTTGAATCATCTTACCTTTAATGAAGTTCCTTTAAGCTGTTTGGTTCAATTTAAAGAAAAAAGCACGGAGTTGACGCTAGTCAATGAGTACTTTTGACGCCTAAATTGAGCTTAACAGCGACAAGGAGCAATATTAATGGCGGAAGTGACGCATCCCAGTAAATACCATGGCAATATTATGTTCATCCGCAGCAGCAATAACTTCATCATCACGCATAGAGCCACCCGGTTGAATTACCGCAGTGATGCCCGCTTGTGCAGCAGCGTCTAAACCGTCACGGAATGGGAAAAAGGCATCAGAGGCCATCACTGAACCTTTAACTTCAAGGTTTTCATCTGCTGCTTTAATACCCGCAACTTTTGCTGAGTAAACACGACTCATTTGACCCGCACCAACACCAATGGTTCGTTTGTTTTTTGCATAAACAATGGCATTTGACTTAACGCTCTTAGCTACTTTCCAGCAGAATAACAAATCATCAATTTGATCTTGACTCGGCTGAATTTTTGAGACAATTTTAAGATCGGATTCAGTAACCACACCTAAATCTTTTTGTTGTATCAGTAATCCGCCTGTAACTTTTTTGTAATCCCAACAAGGTACAGATTCTGACAATTCTCCACATTCTAATAGTCGAAGATTTTTCTTTTCTGAAATAATAAGTTTGGCTCTTTCCGAAATACTGGGTGCTATGATAACTTCAACAAACTGTCTATCAACAATCATTTTTGCCGTTTCGTGATCAAGCGTTTGGTTAAAAGCAATGATACCGCCAAATGCAGATGTCGGATCTGTCTTGAAGGCAAGATCGTAAGCTTCACTTATATTGTTGGCTACGGCAACACCGCAAGGATTTGCATGTTTTACAATAACACAAGCGGGTTGTTTAAATTGTTTAACACATTCTAATGCTGCATCGGTATCGGCCATATTATTAAAGGATAATTCTTTTCCTTGWATTTGGCTKGCGGTTGAAATAGARGCTTCKGATTGTTCTGCACTGACGTAAAAAGCAGCTGATTGATGTGGATTCTCGCCGTATCGCATAGTTTGCATTTTGTTATACTGAACTGAATAGCTTTCTGGAAACTCACAAGGTTTTTCCAAATTTTCTAAACGCTTGCCTAAATAGTTGGAAATAGCCGCATCGTATTTTGCGGTGTGTGCAAAAGTCTTCCATGCTAAACGGTATCTTGTTTGATAGTCTGTGCCTTGTTGCGCACTTAACTGTTCAAGAATTTCAACGTAGTCTTCTGGTTCAACAATGACGGTAACATCTTTATGATTTTTAGCCGCTGCTCTTAACATGGTTGGGCCACCGATATCGATATTCTCAATGGCATCTTCAAGCAAACAATCTGGGTTTGCGATAGTCGCTTCAAAGGGATAAAGGTTGACTACTAATAGATCGATGCCTTGAATGCCATGCTTTTCCATCACAGCTTCGTCAATTCCTCTTCTGGCTAAAATGCCACCATGAATTTTTGGATGAAGTGTTTTAATTCTCCCATCCATCATTTCTGGAAAGCCAGTATAGCTAGATACTTCGGTAACTTTAATGTTATTTTCCATTAGCAACTTAGCCGTTCCGCCGGTTGACAAAATTTCGATATCTTGGCTTGCCAGCGCTTTTGCAAATTCTAAAATGCCTGTTTTGTCAGAAACACTGATTAGTGCTCTTTGAATGGGTCGTATATTAGTCATGGTTAGCTCATTTACGGTTTCTGTTAATTGTTTCTAGAATTTTCTTTTCAAGATCCAATTTACAAGACCTTGTTTCTAGTGCTTTGTCCGAGAATAATGAAAACAAAAACGGGCATTAGCCCGTTTTAAAGTATCCTTCGTTTATTCAATAATAGAGATTAGTTAAGGCCATAAGCCTTTAGTTTTTTCCTTAAAGTACCTCGGTTGAGTCCCAAAACTTCAGACGCTTTGGTCTGATTACCTCGAGTGAATTTCATCACTGACTCCATTAACGGTGCTTCAACTTCAGCTAGTACCAAATTATATAAATCAACCGGTTGTTGCTCTTCCAATTGAGAAAAATAATTTTTCATTGCAATTTCAACACTTTCTCTTAATGTAAATGCTTGATCCTGCGTATTGTCAGATGCAGAGTTAGAAATAGTTGATGATTCCTTTTGCAATGTATTCGACTGTAATGTATTTGGTGTCAGTACTTCAGGATTTGACGAGTTGTTAGAGTTGAGACTAGTGCTTTCAAGATTCATTTTTTACTTTATCCTATTATTTTTAATCTTTTTAAAATTCACATTCAAAGTTAGCATTCGAAATAGTCATTCAATGACTGAAGCTGTTCTTGCGCAGTATTGATGTGATTAAATCGTTTTTTAAAGTTGTCTATATTATATTCTTCTATATTTTTTGCGCTATCATTAGCTAGATACCAACCAACATGTTTTCGAGCAATTCTAAGCCCTTGAAGCTCACCATAAAACAGGTGTAAACCTTCTACATGCTCTAGTAATATACTTTTAATTTCTTTTGTTTCAATTGGTGGTAGATATTGATTATTTTTTAAAAAGTAGTCAATCTCTCTAAATATCCATGGTCTTCCCTGTGCTGCTCTACCAATCATTAAACCATCAACTTTGGTGTAATCTAAAAGTCTTTTTGCTTCAAGTGGTGTATTAATATCACCGTTAGCAATCACTGGAATACTAATAGACTGTTTTACCAGAGCAACCGTATCGTGTTCGGCTAAACCTTTATATTTACATTCACGGGTTCTGCCGTGAATAGCTAATGACTGGATACCTGCATCTTCAGCCATACGGGCTATTTGCAATGCATTTTTATTTTCTTTGTCCCAGCCCGTTCTAATTTTTAATGTGACGGGTATATCAACTGCCGCTACAACCGCATTTAAAATTTGCTCTACTAACTTTGGATTCTTTAAAAGTGCAGAACCGGCCGCTTTTTTGCAAACTTTTTTTGCTGGGCAACCCATATTGATATCAATCACTTGGGCGCCGTTATCGGCATTTAAACGAGCTGCTTTTGCTAATATTTCTGCATCTCCGCCAGCTATTTGAACAACCTTTAAACCCGGCTCTTTACTTACATCTTGAGCTAATCGTAATTGTGTCTTACGAGATAACCATAAACTCGGATCAGACGTCACCATTTCACTAACGACTACCCCAGCTCCGAGTCGTTTACACAATCTTCGGAAGGGTAAATCTGTTACACCAGCCATCGGCGCCAAAAATAAATTATTATCAAGGTTATAGTGACCAATTTTCATAATATGTCAGTGTTTGATGCAATCATTACTAAGTTTTTTTAGTGATAGTAATAAATCAATATCAACAACTTATGTAGAGAGGTCTGTATCCGAAAGAGCCGTAAATTTTACACCTTTTAGCAAGGTATTTAAATGGATTTTAATNAAAAAAGTGGNTTTTTTTTGTACAATTATGACTAGTGCTTCAAACGACTAAATAGTGAGTTTGGCTAATACTAAATAGCCTTCTTACATAATTTTAGCATTGAGCTACCTAGTGGAAAGCTGTTTATACAATATTATCAAAGAGTTACTAACAAAATGATTGGTTGGCTTGTTAATTGCTTTATCTAATAATGTAATCAAACGAAAGAATCACTAAAAGTTAATAGGAGAAAATAATGATCGAGTTAATGATTGGTATCATCATTGGGGCTACTTTCCATGAGTTTTGGAATCAGGTTTATAAATTTGCAAAGAAAAAGGTTTCTAGCTGGACTTCGGATCAAGAGAAAGCAGAAGGAAAAGATTAATAAAAAGGGATGTTGCTAATATAACTTTTAGTAATGTTTCTTTACCGCATTATCTATTTTGTCTAAAAGCTTTGCGGTTTGGTGTGGATTTTAGGATAATTGATTTCAATCTCATTAATTTGAATTAAATAATGTCCAATAAAATGAAGCTCGTTTGCCAATGTGGAACAGTTAATCAATTCTCAATTGAAAAACTCGATCAAACACCAAAATGTGGGATCTGTCATCAAAACCTCTTTACTGGCGAACCGATCGAGGTCACTTCAGAGCGTTTAATTAAGCATATTGAGCATTCCGCATTACCTGTGTTAATTGATTTTTGGGCACCTTGGTGTGGACCCTGTGTTAATTTTGCACCAATATATTCAGAATTTGCCAAAACAACCGGCAACCAACTCCGAATTCTCAAAGTTAATACCGAAGCAAACCAACAAGTTGGCATTGATTTTAACATTCGCTCAATTCCTACCTTAGCTCTTTTCTTAAATGGTGAAGAGAAAGGACGCATGTCAGGTGCAATGAAATTAGGTCAATTACAGCAATGGGTTGTTCAGCAGTTGAACGGTTAGTTTAGGTCTTGAATTCAGCGATTAATAAATACTAAAACACTTTTTTATAATTAGGAACGTCTAAATTGTCTACTATTAAACTGGCTATAATTAAATTTTTTTCTATATTATTCATTTTTCTATTTGTGACTTCTTGTACAAACAAAATATATTCGGAATATATATCACTATACGATTATCAAATAATTGAATCCGCCAGTAAGAAAACTATTACAACAACAAATCTAGTAAAAAATTTACAAACTACTGATGTTGTTTTTATTGGCGAATTTCACTCACACCAAGCATCACATAAATTGCAACTTGATTTGATTCAAATGCTTTACCAACAAAATCCACACCTTGTTATTTCGATGGAGCAATTTTCTCGCGACGTGCAACCTATATTAGATGGATACCTAGCGGGTAAATATGGGGAAGAAACTTTGATTGAAGATGCCAATGCTTGGGATAACTATAAAGGATCTTATCGGCCGATCATGGAATTTGCTAAAGAGCATCATATTCCAATTATTGCAGCCAATGCCCCAGCAATGTTTGTACGCTGTATGGGGCGTCGAGGGAGTGACTTTTTAACCTCTATCCCAGAAGAGAAAAGAAGCTGGTCAGCTAGAAAAATTGATTTAAGTAATAAAAAATACCAAGAAAAATTCTTCTCTTTTTTAAAAAGTTCAGGCACCAGTCATGGGCAGTCTAAAAAAGAAGCAAGCAACAGACAGATAAAGACCTATTCAGCTCAACTATTAAGGGATACAACTATGGCAGAGTCAATTTTATCTGCCTTGGACAAATACCCGAATCATCAAGTTATTCATCTCAATGGCTCATTCCATAGTGATAATCATTTAGGCACCGTTGCCGTTATTGAAACCGAGAGACCATCGATTACTACACAGGTTATTAGTCCTGTAATGTCGAATTCGTTAGAAAGTAAATCAATCGATTTGAACGAATATCAGCAGGGCGAATACCTTTATTTGATTAAAGAGCTTCCGCCACGTTTTTTGGATGAAGATAAGGAAATGAAATCGATCTCTAAGTTGATACGTTCACGCATGAAAGAAAAATGCGAGTTGTGATTTATACAGGATATTTAGAGCATCATAAACTGTGCGTATTTAAAGCTGATCTAAGTCATCAATTAATAATTTATAAAGCGTATAATATTTTGTAAGCAGATTGACTCCGAATATTATAATGCCTCTCAATATAGAAAATACTAAACAAGCTTTAGCGATCCCTCCGATTTTCCGTTTAGCCTTTAGACCCCTCTTTTTGGGAGGTATTCTGTTCTCTGTTATTGCAATTGCTTGGTGGGTTAATTACTGGTTAAATTTAGGAATCATTGATTCTAATAATTGGGCTCCGTACGGCGGAGCCATTTGGTGGCATGGACATGAAATGCTATTTGGTTTTGGTGTTGCTATAGTTACTGGCTTCTTGCTAACGGCAGTTAAAACATGGACGGGAGTASYAGGATTAAGTGGAAAACTATTAGCCAGTTTGGTCTTTATTTGGATTGCTGGTAGAGTGTTAATTGCTTTTGCTAGCGGTTTTTATCCATGGATTATTGTAGCAGTTGATGTGTCTTTTCTTGTTTTTTCAGCTTTGGCTATGGCTTATCCAGTTTTTAAGGCGAAGCAATGGCGTAATCTAATGTTTATTCCCATTTTGCTTTTGCTTGCATCGCTCAATGGTTTAAGTCATTGGTCTATTCAATCAGATAACGCTCTTTTAGCAAGCCAATCACACCACGCTACTATTATGCTTTTCGTGCTCATTATTTCGATTTTGGGCGGACGCGTTATTCCTTTTTTCACTGCTAATGCGACCAGTACTGTAAGGCTTTCCAATATTTTATTTTTGGAAATCGTAGCGATAGCCTCTATTTTACTACTAGTCGTAGTAGCTTTATTTGGATTTCAGCAAATAGATAAAAATATTCTATTGGCTGTTTCAAGTGTGGCGATTATTTCTAATGGTTGGCGTTTTCTTCGTTGGGGTATTCAGTATACATTTAAGACACCATTACTCTGGTCATTACATATTTCATTCATGTTTATTCTTGTCGGCTTTATCCTATTAGCCTTGTTTAGCCTTGGATATGTTCATAGCGTTAGCATTGTTCTTCATAGTTTTACCGTTGGTACCATCGGAGGAATGATTCTCGCGATGATTTCGCGAGTAACATTAGGGCATACAGGAAGACCATTAAAAGAGCCCAAGCTAATGAAAGTTGCGTTCGCCCTTATTATTATTTCCGCTCTGGCGAGAACAGCAATGCCAATATGGTTTCCTAACTTATTTAATCAAAGTATTGCGATTGCTGGAGGTTTTTGGATTGTGTCTTTTGGTTTGTATCTTTATTTTTACGCACCTATGTTATTAACAACGCGTTCAGATGGGCGACCTGGTTAAGGTATATACCTTAACCATTGCTTGACCTTTACAAAGACATCACTCAATCAAGTTTGAGCCAATTAACAAAGTCTCTTATTGAATGTGCAAGCCTAAATTTTGGCGTTTCTAAAAGTGCCGCGTGATCACCTCCAGCTAACACAATCCATTGTTTATTGGCATTAGGCAAGCGAATAAAAAATCTAGCATGTGATTCAGATTTTGCTAAAGGATCGTGTTCGCCTTGAAGTAATAGCAGAGGTGTTGTTATTTTTGCGGCATCTAGTTGATTCCACTCATCAAGATGGTTCCAATCAGCCCGAATAGGATCGGCTTTTAACGATTCTATAACATAGATATCGATCGCTTGTTGGGAGATAGAACCTGGAATAATAAAATCACTAGCTGCATTTGTCTTGGTATTTATTTCTCTTTTAGGCGAAGAATTTTGGGTTTGTTTTGCAATGATTTGTTCAGGATCAATTGGATATCCATAAAGAATGACCGATTTGGCGATATTCGGATATTTTTGTACCACTAATTGCGAAACCATTGAACCGTAAGACCAACCAAACAGTGTCGGTTTATTAGAGGTTTTATTGGTTATCCATTGCATTGTGTTTTTCACATCGAGTGCTGCTTTGTTGGGATTATTCCATCCACTATCATCCCTTTTTGTTTCGCCATATCCCCGGGCATCTAGCGCCCAAACACTAAATCCTAATTCAACCAGATTATCCATTAAAGATAGTTTTTCACCTTTGACTTGCAAATCAAAGTCGGGGAGAGAGCTCCATGTTCTGCCGTGTAGCAATAAGATCTGCTCGAAATTTCCATTTTTTGTTGAAGGCTGTTTATGCCACAAAATCATTGGATGATTATTAGAAAAGAAGCTTATTCTTTCCAATTTTTCAGCATTTGAATATTGGGTAAAAATTAGAAAGAGAAATAGGGATAAGGTTGTTAATTTTTTAGTTATAGACGAAATAGCTTTCATTAGATGGTTTCTCTTACAATTTGAKGCTGTAAARATAATAGAATATGCTTTAATATATTCATTCTATTGGCACTACGCAAGTATTTATAAGATGTTAAAAGCAATAAAAATATTTTTTGAGAAACTATCTGAAAACCCCGAACAGTCCGAGGAAGATAAACAACATGCTATTCATCTGGCTGTTTCAGTTTTACTTGTTGAAATGATGAGAATTGATGGCCATATCAATGATGAAGAAAAAATAGCATTAAAGGCATCACTAGATAATAAATTTGATCTTTTGGATATAGAAAAAGAAGAGCTAATGTCGTTAGCCAACCAAGAATTAGATCAATCTATTGATTATTATCAGTTTACATCCGTTATTAATAGTCATTTCGACCAACAAAAGAAAATTAAAATGATAGAAGAACTTTGGCGAGTCGCTTTTGCAGATGGAAAGCTCGATGCCCATGAAGAGCATTATATTCGTAAAGTTAATGCGCTCATTCATGTCTCACATAAAGATTTTATGAGTGCAAAACATCGGGTGAGAGGATAGCGATTTTTAGCCGGTAACCTCTCTTATTTGCTCTGTTAAAGTTGTTGAGTCAGCCCAATAGCTATCAGCAACATAACGATACCAACACTGATATCAATTCCCTTTTTGACTTTAGGTTTAGATAAAACATATGACATCCTTGATGCTGAAATACTGAGACCATAAAACCAACAAGTTGACGCAATAATACAACCTAGAGTTAAAAGGACTTTACCACTTCCTATAAACTGCCCGCCAACACCACCGAGAATAACAACAGTATCAATATAGGCATGTGGATTGAGTAAAGTCACCGCGAAACAAGTGATGACTACTTTCAGAAGCGTATTATCTGTTTTAGCACCGGCAGAATTATCTACCTTTGATAGTAGGGTAGCTGTAAATGCTGATCGAAACGATAACATTCCATAACCGGTTAAAAATAAAATACCAAACAAGGTTAATAGAAAGCTCAGAGTTTCATTACTAGCAATAATTTCACCGCCACCAAAAACGCCTAAACTGATTAGCAATACATCCCCTAAAATACAAAGTGTAGCGGCCAGCAGATGAAATTGGCGCTTCACACCTTGGTTAATAATAAAGGCATTTTGAGCGCCAATTGGGATAATCATGCTACCACCTAAGAAAAACCCTTGAGCTAATGGTAAAAAATTCATTTTGATTCTCCTATAAAATCATTAATAACGCTAAATATGTGATGTATTCCCCATTCCTGATGGGCGTGAGTATCGGACAATGAGATTGTTAAGTAAAATTAAAGTTTCTAACCCCACATTAGAAATACTTATAATCTATGGCGTAATCAAAAGAGCCATTAAAAAAGACAAATTATGAATCAGATAGACTATAAATTGCTAAGAGCGCTTAACGCGGTTATTCAGTGTCAGAGTTTTGAAGGTGCGGCTGGAAAGATGTGTATTTCACAATCAGCTGTTTCTCAACGAGTTAAACAACTTGAAGAGTTTGTAGGTCATCCTGTTTTGATCCGTGGACGTCCAATCACTCTTACACCGATTGGCTCTCAGTTGGTTGGACATTTTAAACAAGTGGATCAGCTTGAAAGAGAGTTAGTGCCTAAAATATTACCGGAATCACCGTTGCAACCGATTAAGCTGTCTATATCGGTTAATGCAGATAGTTTGGCTATTTGGTTTATTGAGGCGCTTGCACCATTAATAAAATTTAATCCAATCGAGTTAGATATTCTTGTTTGCGATGAATCAAGAACCACCGACAAACTTAAATCAGGCGAAGCCTATGGTGCGATTAGTACTATGGAAAATCCATTGCCGGGTTATCGCTGCGACTATTTAGGGGATTTAAAATATGTACTGGTTGCGTCAAAAGGATTTCAGGCGCGTTACTTTTCTAATGGGGTCAATCAAGAAAGTTTAAAACATGCACCAGGTGTTGCTTATGATCAATTGGACAATATGCACCTGAAATTTATTCACGATAATTTTGGATTACCGCCTGGAAGCTATCCTTGTCATACAGTTCGTTCATCCGAAGCATTTGTTGAATTAGCAAAAAAAGGACTTGCTTACACTCTAATTCCCGAACTACAGATTGAAAATGAATTGAAAAAAAAGGAACTTGTAAACTTGCTTCCTGGAAAATCACTGAGCAATAAACTTTATTGGCATTCTTGGGTCTTGGGAAAAGGTGTGTTTAAGAAGGCCTCGGAATTGATTATTAATTATGCTCGTAATTATTTGCCTTATGAGTAAATAAATATTGATCCTTAAATTGTATTTAGAAAGCAGAATGCACTTTCTAATGGATTAATCACGTAGCTTGGTTTGGTCTTTTCTATCACTAAAAGAGCAAGACAAACTCTTTTGTCCCCTTAAAATGGTCGTGGAATCTGTAAAGTAGTCAGATCTTGAAGGCTATGATGATAGAAATTTGGCAAATGTGCTCCAAATGCCTAATTTACTGCTATATTTGTAGGTATTGAATAAAAAAGAGTGATGCTATTGAATTAGGGTATTACTTTCTAATAAAAAGAATCAATATGCTACGAATTACTATTATTTTTAAAGCTCTCGTATTCTCAATAGGCCTTTTAAGTGGGACTAACCTGTCTGCTGTGGTTCGCGTTGAGATTTCTCAAGAAAACATCCATACTCAAATAGAAAAAAACGCCGATAAACCATTAATTAAAATTGGTGTTCTCTCTAAAAGAAGCGTACCGATTACAATCGCACGTTGGTCTGGGCTGGCTAGTTACTTAGCCGAACGAATTGAATCCCATAACTTTGTAATTGTTCCTTTAAGTTTTGACTCTGTTGATACTATGGTAGATAAAGAAAAAATCGATTTTTTACTAACTAATCCGGGAATGTTCGTTAATTTAAGTTTCAAGTATAAATTGTTTGCGATAGCCACGTTAAAACGAAAAATTTTAGGCGAAGGATATACGCAGTTCGGATCGGTCATCTTTGCTAGATCAGACAGCAATTTAAGTAATCATTTTCAATCTTTAATTGATGCTGATATAGCTGCGGTAAATGAACATTCATTTGGAGGTTGGATTGCAGCTCTAAGAGAAATGAATGATCAAAATATCGATGTTGACTCTTTTCATTCTCTTTCTTTTTTAGGTAGTCATGATGCCGTTGTGCAAGCAATCGTGAATAAAACATTTGATATTGGCATTGTAAGGACCGATACGTTAGAGCGAATGGCTGATGAAAAATTGATAGATATCAATTCTATAAAAATCATTAAAGCGATTGATCTTAAAGAAATAAAATTTCCGTTTTTAAGATCTAGTCGTCTTTATCCTGAGTGGCCTTTGGCAAGTTTACCTCATATGTCATCTACAATGGCTGAACAAGTATCTGCCGCTTTATTAACAATGCAATCGAATTCTGTAGCGGCTGAACAAGCAAAAATTATCGGTTGGACAGTTCCTAAAAATTATAGAGAAATTGACCACGCTTTAAGCCAGTTAAAACTTGGATATTATAAAGATATTGGCAATTACTCGTTTAAAGATGTGATTGAAAAATACTGGAAATACATGATAGCGGTTCTAATTGTAATGCTTTTAATTATAGCGGTAGGCATTTATATATTATCTCTTAATAAAAAATTAAAAGCCTCTGAAATTAGTTTGCGAGAAAAAGCAACTCATGATCCACTAACAGGTTTAGCTAATAGAGTMTTGTTTTATGAGYTAGCAAGAAATTATCTTTTTATGGCRACRCGAGAAAAACAAATATCAATGGTGCTWTTTTTAGACYTAGAYAAGTTTAARTTRGTAAATGATASCYWTGGWCAYGATGCSGGAGATAARTTGYTARTWGAYGTTGCTGMAAGATTATCTGAYTGTYTGCGATCATCSGATATTTTAGCAAGAATTGGCGGTGATGARTTCTTAATYATGTTAACTAATGTCGCTTCAATWCCTGATTTTKMACTTGTTATGAATCGAATTGTRGAYTCARTGGCACGRCCATTTATTAGTGAAAATGGGAATGAGCTAAATATCGGATGCAGTATAGGAGCTAGTCACTTTCCAGATCAAGGCGACAATTTACAACGATTAATCAAGCAAGCCGACATAGCCTTATATCAAGCAAAAGCGGACGGTCGAGGCCGTTTCGTCAACTACGAAGAAGAAGGTTCAGATCGATAACTTCAAGCTCTAAGTTTTAAAACTTTAGCTCATAGAAACAGCAACTACTAATCCAATAAAGATCAAAATAGTACTTTGAAAAATGCTAGCAGCAATATTGCCTTTTTTAATTTCTTCAATAAAATCAATATTTGTAAAAACATACTTATCGATAATAACTAAAGCAAACACACTGACTAAAAGTGTAATAAGCGCGTAAACTAAGTTAATGCCTAAAAATGTAATTGATTGTTCAATTGAGTTCATTWTNAKTTTCCTTTAAAAAATTAACGTTCTAAAATAGTAAATGGCGCATTWGGYTKYKYTTCYTGCCAGCCAATTGCRTAAGCKGTWATCGRKGYAAYRTCGCTATTTTGYAATTGTTTGCTTTGATAATTCATWATGTCAGTAACAGCATAATYRWTYGCATTTTTWATATTRTAAAGRTCRGCRGCACCRAAAACATGCATWACTTCATGRGCTTGTGCGTAATGGAGTTTATCCCARCGGTTACGTTTWACTTTTTCCATTAGCATGACGTATTCATCCGTRCAATTTGAAAAKAACTCTGTTTYAWTTACTCCGTTAACTTGTATTTGTCTTTGATGCGTRTARCCACAACGTCTTGCAAAAGARCGTTGGTCTTGATTGGTRTGTAATATTAATACAGCTTGTGTMACTTGATTCTTTTKCATTTCTKTCARAAGAAATTCGTTAACATCYTTTGCACCTAAACTATTCATAGTTGAAATAACAAAYTGGTTGATYGCTTTATTACTACTCTTAAAASTRACSGTTTCKACMYTAGWGCGWGGTRAATTSATTTTGTTWGATTTYAACTGTYTCAATARAGGGTTTTTYCTCGCAACATAGGTTCTATTAAYRAACTCTATYCCMGAAAYATTATATTGTTTTGCTTTTTCAATTTGCCAAGAYTGAGTRCTCTGTAAAACTTGYAGRCTTTTGARTTTTGTTTTATTACTCCAWCGGGTAGATAGTCCATCATCGACAAATACRTARGCTACWAGAATTYTTCCGYTGAGRTRTTTTGMGGGRCCKGTATTTTTTGTAGCRATRTATTGAGTTTTYAACCCTCGTTCTTGATCTATTTGAGATAGATGGCTTCGTAAGCGTTTTATATCTTTAGATACTTGAGAATCAAAAACTAGGCGTTGAGCTTTGTTTAAGGACTTAATCGCATAGGTAAAATGCCAACGACTTTGGTGAATTTCAGCGGCTAGGATATGCAACAATCTGAGTATCGATTTATCGGGGAAGCCCTGATTCTTGGCGATAATTAACGCTTGTTCAATTAGTTTGAGATTGTTTTCTGTATCTTTTGCGTCAATAATTTTGTTATATAGAAAATAAAAAGATTTATATTTATTAAAATGCTCTTTATTTTGTAATGGATTTATTTTTGGTTTATTTATTATCGATGAATTAGTAAGGGCAATTTTATCCTCGGATTGAATAATTAAAAGTAAACAAAAGAAGGCAAGTAAGGCAAAAATTTTAGATAATAATCCGTTAGGCATAACAGTTGATAACCTATCTCAATAATTGATAATTTGGGTGACTTAACTATACCAAAAGCACCATCTAAGGTAATCAAATATTATTTAAGTAAAGAATAGTGATTTGAAGCACTAAAATTGATATTTATCTGTGTGAAATCGTTAAAAATTGACTATATTTATGAGAGTTAGTGACAAATCATTTCAGGAATATTGCGTTAAATGAATTTGATTATTGGTGTAATCATTGTTGTATCTGCCGTACTCGGTGGTTTCGTGCTTTCTCATGGCGAATTAATAGCGCTTTGGCAACCTTTTGAGTTGTTGATTATTGGTGGTGCTTCTGCAGGTGCTTTTGTTATTGCTAACCCATCATCGGTGACAAAAAGAACCTTTCAGCAACTACCACAGTTGTTAAAGGGGCAGAAATTCACCAAAACCTATTATATTGAAATGTTATCGCTTTTTTATCAGCTATTTAATTTAATGCGTCGTAAAGGTCTTATCGCGGTAGAAGAGCACATTGATGACCCCAGAAATAGCTCGGTATTTCGACGATTTCCCCAAGTATCCAAAGATAGTCACGTGATTGAGTTTATATGTGATTACCTTCGTTTAATGGTTATTGGTGATATGAATGCATATGAAATAGAAAATTTAATGGATATTGAACTTGAAACTCATCACCATGAACAAATGGGTCCTTCAACAGCTTTGACTAAAGTCGCTGATGCTTTGCCTGGTTTTGGAATAGTGGCAGCCGTTTTAGGTATTGTTATTACCATGGGGGCTTTAGGTGGTCCTCCTGAAGAGTTGGGGTTGCATGTTGCTGCAGCATTAGTAGGTACTTTTTTAGGGATATTAATTGCTTATGGTTTTGTCGCTCCAATGGCAAATTCATTGGAAGCGAAAGCTGATCAAGAGTTTAAATTTTATGAAAGTATGAAAGTTTGTTTAATTGCCAATATCAATGGAATGCCTCCGCAAATAGCGGTTGAATTTGGTAGAAAAACACTAACATCCGATGTAAGACCGACTTTTTATGAATTAGAAGAAATGGTTAAAGGTCGTTCATAATGGAGCAAAAAGAAAATGAGTTACAGATTGTAAGACCCATCATTATTAAAAAGATTAAGAAGTCTGGTCATTCGTTTCATGGTGGTAGTTGGAAAGTGGCATTTGCTGATTTTGCTACCGCTATGATGGCATTCTTTCTATTGCTTTGGTTGATGGGGAATACATCTGAAGAGGAAAAGCAGGCAATATCAGGATATTTTCAAGATCCGTCAGGTGTTGCCAATTTAAGTGGTGCTACAACTAGTATAATTGGTGAAGGTGGTGCAGATAGCGCTGTGATTGAACTGCAACAACCACAAATGCAAATTTCTTCAGAAACGGCTTCAGAAATTGAAAATGATTTGTTAGAGGTGCAAACAGAAGAAACAAATTTAGACGAAGCTTTATTATTAGCTGAGAAGCGAGAGTTATTAGAACTCGAACAGTTGAAAAATAATTTAGAAGCATTAGTAGAAAATAATATTGTATTTGAAGAGTATAGAGAACAAATTTTAATTGATATCACAGAAAGTGGTTTGAGAATACAAATTGTAGATAAAGATAAGCGCCCTATGTTTGATAGCGGCAGTGCGGAATTAAAAACACATTCTTTAAAAATATTAAAAGGGTTGGCACTAGTGTTAAAAAATGTTCCAAATAAATTAAGTATTACAGGGCACACAGATGCCACTCGATTTTCCCGAGAAGGTCGTAATTATAAGAGATTAGAAAGTAGCTATGGCAATTGGGAACTATCAGCTGACCGTGCAAATTCCGCAAGAAGAGCTCTTAACCAATCAGGCATTAATGAGAATAAAATAGCAAGAGTTGAAGGTTTTTCATCCTCAGTTCTTTTTGATAGAAATAATCCTCACGCACCAATAAATAGAAGAATAGCAATCATCGTGTTAAAAAATAGTGTTGCAAACCATATTCAAAATGAAGCTCTAGGAGTGCAGTCGAAATGACTTCTGATAAGCTAAATTCTAATCTACATACTGATAATATATCTTCGGCTCTTTATGAAATTACAGAATGTGGAATTACTAGTAAAAGTATGGAAGAGTATTATGAGAAAGTTCATGCTGTACTGAGAGATTTAATTTATGCAGAGAATTTTTTTATTGCTCGCTATGATCAAAAAACTGATTCTATAAAATTCGTTTATTTTGTCGATGAAGTTGATCTTAGTTTAAGTGTCGAAAATTTTGATGTGTTTACGCCTGAGGACTTGAAAAACACACTGACGGGCTATGTTCTAAAGACAAAAAAGACACAGCACCTAGACCAACAAGAAGTTAATAAAATGATCAATTCAGGTGTTGCAGGTGATACTGGTTCTGATTCTATTGATTGGCTTGGTGTACCAATGTTATACCAGGATGAATTGCTTGGCGCTATGGTTATTCAGAGCTACAAGGATGATGTTGTTTTTGGAGACAAAGAAGTTGAATTGTTAGAGTTTGTCGCACGACAAGTTGCGATGCTTTTGAAAAGTAAGGTGGCTGAAGAGCAACTTTTACAAATCAATAGAGATTTGGAAGAAAAAGTTCAAGAAAGAACTCAGTCTCTACAAGAAATAAATGTAGCTATGGCGCAAGAAATAAATGAGAGACGACGTGGTGAGAAAATTCAGAAAGCACTATTTGAAATAACTGAATTAGTGAGCACGTCAACCAGTCAAGTAGATTTTTTTACACATGTCCATTCAATAGTTTCCAAGTTGATGTATGCGAAAAATTTCTACATTGCAATTTTTTCGGACGATAAAAAATCGATTGACTTCCCATATTTTGTCGATGAAAATGACGACAATCCTGTTTCAAGAAATGTAAAATCATTAAAGGCTAGTAGTGGTCTTACAGAAAAAATTCTTTTTATAGGGAAAACCTACTTATTTAATAGAACACCAAAAGACGGTGAGGCAATGACAGGCACTAACTGTAATTCGTTTTTAGGTGTGCCTTTAAAGGAAAGAAGTAGAACCTTTGGCGTGCTCGCAGTTCAAAGCTATGAAGCGGATATCATTTACGATGATAAGCATGAAACTACGTTAACAACTATAGCAAACCAAGTAGCAATTTCTATTTTAAGAAAGAAAGACTCTGATTCGTTGATCGCGGCACATAAACACTTAGAGAATCGAGTGAAAGAAAGAACGTCTGAGCTAGTAGATACGATACAAAAGCGAAAAATAATTGAAAACAAATTGGCTTATGACTCCCTCCATGATGCCTTGACTGGATTACCCAACCGGTTATTTTTGTCTAAACAAATAAACAAATTGTTAAACTCGAACAGCAGTAGTAAAAAAACAAGAAGTGATGATAGTGAGAATGATTTTGCGTTATTGTTTTTAGATTTAGATAGATTTAAATTAATTAACGACAGTTTAGGTCATCACGTTGGTGATGTGTTTTTACAAAAGGTCTCGGAAAAGCTGACTTCATGCCTAAGAAAGGATGATATTGTTGTCAGGCTAGGTGGTGATGAGTTTTGTATTCTTATGGTGAATATTCGCTCAGCAAGAGCTACGGTTAATTTGGCTTCTCGAATATTAAAGGCACTAAAAGCTCCAGTGATTGTAGAAAAGCACTCTTTAATAACTAGTGCAAGTATTGGAATTAGATTRGCAAATACWCAAAATGCYGATGCWGACGAAGTYCTTGCRGAYGCAGATGCYGCMATGTATCAGGCCAAACATCAAGGTAAAAACCGTTTTTGTTTATTTGATTCCGAGATTAAAGAAATAGTCACTAGTCGTATGACGATGGAGAATGATTTAAGAGAAGCGATAGCGCAACAGGCGTTGTTTCTAGTTTATCAACCGGTTCTTAATATTATGACTAATGAAGTCGTCGGATTTGAAGCTCTATTAAGATGGAATCATGAAACTAAAGGATTTATTTCACCAGATAAATTTATTCCAGTGGCTGAAGAAACCGGGCTTATAGTTGAGTTAGGTGAGTTTGTTGCGGAAGTTGCCGTTAATGCATTAGTTGAATTTTCAAAAAACGAAAAAACAAAATCGCTATTTATAAATATAAATGTTTCTACTATTCAAATTTTATCGCGTACTTTTGATGATTTTATTCGTCAATTATTAGCGAGAACTAAGATTAAACCTTCGTTACTTAATATAGAAATAACAGAAAGTATTTTGATCGAGGATTACAAAGCAGCCACTAATTTTGTCAGAGAGTTAAAGGCTATGGGGCTTGCTATATATTTGGATGATTTTGGTACCGGCTTTTCTTCTTTAAGTTACTTACATCAATTTCCTTTTGATGTAATTAAATTAGATAAATCTTTTGTTGACATAATGGATAAAGGAGATAAAAATCTCGCTATCGTTGAATCAATTGCATCAATGGCGAATAATTTAAAAATGAAAATCGTAGCAGAAGGGATTGAGTGTAAAGAACAATTAGAAACTTTAAAAGGATTTGATTATGAATTTGGACAAGGTTATTATTTCTCTCGACCAATGCCTTTTTCTGAAATTAATTCTTACTTGGTTGAAGCCGGTAAATAATCTCAGAATAGATTATTAGGGTTCCTCATTATTGTTAATTAGTCAGCCCTTAAAAAAGGTTCCAGATAATCCAATAATATAGCGTAACCTAATAAAACATAGGTTTAGCGCATGAAACAAGATTATTTGATCTG
>NVTT01000070.1 GCA_002401655.1 Gammaproteobacteria bacterium
ATGTGGCGGTAAGCGGCTAGCCTTCTCAGAGGGCTAGCTCAATACACCCTTATAGGGTGCAATCAAAACCACGTTCTTAGAACGTGGATATTTACTTCGCAAAACTAACCTTTCTCTATGATATGAATGGTTTTTTAAAAAGGTATTAAGTATATATGTTATTTAGTGGCAACCTAAAAAGTATCCGGTGCCTTAAGATTGTGGCTGCAATTATGGTCGTTGTTGTGCTTTTGAGCTCTTGTGTTGAGACTTTATTTCCATGATGCTTGAAATGGCTGTCTTTTCTCTACTATGGCTTGGACTTTTTTCTTTTGCTTATGTTTTTAGGCGAAATGATTTGATTGGCAATTTTTTTATAATAACGCAGTTTATTTTTGTAGGGATGGGAGTACTTATTTGGCCTGTTATTAGAGATGTAGCCATAGATAGTGCTTCTACTTATAATTTGAATTTAATTTCTAGTACTGATTTCTTAAAAACTAACGGTATTATGATTTTAGGGGTAATGCTATCCTATGTGCTATATCAGTTATTTGTTAGCGTATTGAAACCTAGTCAAAGTATTAATCATCTTCAAAGGAGTATTCCGTTAGAACATTATTTTCCATTATATAAAATACCTATTTTAGGTCTTGTTTTTGTTAGTTTAGGATGTTTATTTATTTATCAAAATTTTTCACTATTAATGATAGCTTCATCGCTAACCGGATCGGAGGCATTGCAATCGTTAGCTAAGGCTAGAGAGGAATCAACATCTAGTTATTTTCTAATAATGACTGTATATAATTTATTGCCTGCTACATCATTTGCTTTCCTTCTTATATCTTTAAAAAAGAAAGAAAAACGATGGTGGGGCGCCTTTTTTATAACATTTGTCGTTGCTGTTTTATGTTTGTTGTTAACCTTTCAGAAACGGCCATTATTAGTTTATCTAATGGGGGTGATATTCATCTTATTTATTGATAGAATGATAAGGTCTCGCGGTGAAAAAAACATCAATATTTTCTCTATAATAATGAGTTTAAAATGGTATATTTTAGCATTCTTTACTTTGCTGACTGTTTTCTATTATTATTATACGGATTATCGGTTTAATCATGATTTTATTGAAGCTTTTTTAATAAATTCGAAAATTTCAATTTCAAGAGTGATTGGAAGATTATCAATACCTGCATTAATGTATTCTAATTATTTCCCTATGCAGGAGGGTTTTTATGGTTTTAGTAATGTTGGTCTAATATCAAAGTTTTTTGGAACTCCGCTGTACGTGGATGCTAAAAATGTTGCAGATTATTTTTCACTTATTGGAGAGCAAGGAACTGTCGCTACATCTAGTTTTATTGACTTTTATGGAGGTTTTGGTTTCTATGGAGTTGTTATTGGTAGTTTTTTCATTGCATTTATTTTAGCCATAATAGAGTGTATAAGATTAAATATTCGTTCTCAAGCAAGTTATATCTATTATTCATCTGTGGCGCTGATAATAGTGTACTATTTTAGTCAAGCGAGCATGTTTCGTGTTCTATTAGGGTACGGGGGAGTGTTTTATCTATTAACGTGGTTTTTTCTTTTTCATAGATTTAAATTGTACGAAAATAGAAACATATAGATTGACTAGTCTGTTTTTTCGATTCTAATAATATGTTTTGATATAGATTTTTTTGAGGGTTGTATGTTTGATGTTTTAATGATTTGTCCAACTTCGAGTCAGCCTAGATTCCACAAAAGAGCAGTTCAACTTGCAAAGTGTAAGACAGTTAAAGCATTGGCATTTAGTCGTGGATTATATGAGGAAAGTTGCTTTGGGCCTGAAATAGAATTTTTCACATTGGGTAAAATACAAGATGGAAATTATTCAAAGAGATTGATAACACTTTTTAAGGCCATTTTTACTATCAGGAAAGTCGCAAGAAAATCAAAAAAAGTGATGTATTACGCATTTAGTTTGGACTGTTTGATTATTGCCAAATTAGCCGGGTTAACGTCAGGGTTTTATGAAATAGGAGATTTGCGTATATCGCATAAAAGTAATTGGTTGTTTTCAAAGCTTGAAAAATATTTATTACTTAGCACTAATGGAGTTATTATAACTTCTGAATATTTTTATGAAGGGTATTTTAAAAATAAAAAAATAGAAAGAGATTTTTTCCATGTAATAGAGAACAAGTTAAGTTATGATTATTTTAACGGTCGTCGTCCAAAACAAGAGACGTTATTTCCTACGCAGAAGATTAGAATAGGTGTTGTCGGGCTTCTAAGATATGAAAAGCCACTGACAATGCTAATTAAGTTTGTAAACAAACACCCTGATAAATTTTCGTTAGACTGTTACGGGGACGGTACTTGTAAAGAACTATTTATTAAGCATTCAAGTAAATCTATTTGTTATCACGGAAGTTTTAAATATCCAGAGCAGATAATGCCAATCTATAGAAGTATTGATATCAGTTTTGTTGTTTATGATAGTAGTTCACCAAATGTTAAACTAGCTTTGCCCAATAAGTTATATGAATCAGCCTTTTTTGGTGTGCCTTTAATATGTGCATCAGACACTGCATTAGAAAGTAACGTTGAGCGGATGAGGATAGGCACCGGGATTAGTATTGAGAGCCAAGATATATTTGAGCAGGGAATGTTATCAATATTGAGTATTGATACTTTGCGCGAGTATAGAGAAAACTGCTTTAATGTTGAGGAAAAAGACTTAATCGATCATGGTCACTTGGTCGTTGAGAAATTGTTTAGATAAAATGAATAATACTGAAGTGAAGCTTACACACGCTTTGCTCGAAGAGCTACTCACCAATTTAAAGTGTAAAAGTAGTGCTTGATAAAGTACAAATCAACATTAACCATTCGACGGTTACTCAAAAAGGCCTCAATATAGATGTTCCCAAATAATTATTGCTTGTCGTTAAAAGCATTGAATAAAAAGGAAATAGTTCATCACGCTGATGATGAAATTATGATTTCTAGCCATTTTAATAGTGTTAATGTGGTTTCAGCTAATATCAACGTATCATTTAAATTACCTCTGCCATTTTACTTATACTTGATTGGTTTGTTTAGGTTATTTCGACGCGTATTGAGACTCGATAAATCTTCAATAGCGCTGTCACAAGACCGTACCAGCTTAGTTATTACATACGGTGGTTATGTTTATAGTTATTGTTTAAAGCTTGGCGAGTTGCACCGCACACTTAAGTTGGAGCAGTGTCGTACAGTCCTTCACATGAGTATTGCCTCGCTTAGTCCTAAAACCTTTATTTTAGGCGAGTATGGTCGAAACAAAGAAAGAGCTGAAGTTCCTATTTACATATCTCAGGATGGTGGGAAAACTTGGAATGTTCCCTTCACATTCCCTGCTAATTCAATTCGTCATATTCATGGTATTTATCATGACCGTTTTACTGGACATATTTGGGTTCCTACCGGGGATTTTGAAGGTGAATGTTATATATATGAGTTTGAGGACATTACATTGTCAAATCCCGTTGTTCATGGGGATGGTAGTCAAGTTTGGCGAACTGTAAGTGTGTTTTTTAGTGAGAAAACTGTGGTCTGGGCAATGGACTCTGAGTTAGAGACAAGTCATCTTGTCATTATGGATAGAGGTAGCGGGAAAATATCAAAAGGTAGAGTGTTTCCAGGGCCTATTTGGTATATTAAGTCGCTGATGGACGGTTGGCACCTATTGCAAACAACGGTGGAAAATGGGGAAGGCGTAGTCAGTAAAAATGTACATATATACATTTCGAATGACTTAGAAAATTGGCAAGAGATTGCTGTATTGCCACATGATGGATTACCCCTTCGATACTTTAAAAATGCCGTTGTAGCATTCGCAAATGGGGCGCAATCCAGCCAAAAATTTTATCTATCGGCAGAAGCCATAAAAGGAATGGATGGCAAGTCCTTCGAATGTAAACTTAACAATAGTGAGAAAAATTTAAATGACTAAAAATGAGAATAATCTCTGGAACGAAAGTGTCCTTAAATATAAAAATATAATAAAAACTGAATTCAAACATGATCTTATAATCTCTGAAGTGCCCACTGTAAAAATTTCTGAATTTTCAATGGAACAGGCTGCGTCAATAATTAGTCTTTTGGAAGCTAATTCTGACATCGGTGCCGAGCAAGGCTGGTTAGAAAAAGTTCGCCGTTATTGTGAAATAAACAGAGCTAAGTTAATCGTTGTAAGTGTGAAACGATTTGGTAGTACTCATAATGCTCGCTTGACACTTGAAGCTATGGCAGTTTTGATGTCAGCAAGTGCATATTTGCAGAGAAATATTTTGAACTTTAACGCTGCAAGTACATTATGCGATGCCTTGGATTCAAAATATACAGAGGGAAAGTGGTTGTCTCAATCGAGCAGTGATTTGGTTCACACCATTGTTGCTAATCCAAATTATTTCATCGGAAATAAATATGAAATCTAAAGTAATTGTTATTTCACCTAATCCTTATAGTCGATATACACTGACTACGCTCTATTTACTAAAGCAGATGAATATTCAGGTGACAGCTGTAGTTTCATTGAAGTTGTTGAATGTTAATCGAATATTTTCTGAATTTAGACGAGATGGTGTACGATTATTAAGAAAAGTCTATCGAAAATTAATCTTAAAAAGCTCTGAAAATACAGTTTCGGGTGATGATAATATTGTTTCATTTATGGCTGAAAATAATATGTCATTTATTTCAGTGCCCAAGTATTGTAACGATAATAATATTCAATATGTGACAACGGCAAACTTGAATGATGATAAAGTTTATAAACTGCTAGATGAGCATCAACCTGATTGTATTGCTTTTACTGGTGGTGGTTTGCTTCGCAAGGGTATTATTGAACGCTCTGGTAAAGGAGTGATTAACTGTCATATGGGGATTTTGCCCTATTATCGTGGCATGGACGTCGTTCAGTGGCCTATTCTAAATAGAGATTTTGACAACATTGGCATGACAACTCATATCATCGATAGAGGAGTTGACACAGGTGATATTTTGGAAATTTTCAAAATAGACTCATCTAATTATCCTGACTTGAAATCCCTGCGTAACGCTTTTGAGCGTTTGATGCCGCAAGTCTTGGCAAAAAGCTGCGAGGGCTTGCTTAATGGCTCTATAGTGCCAAAGTCCCAATCTCCTAAAGATGGTATTCAGCATTTCGTTAGCAATAAGCGTTTAGCACCATTGATAGATCAGCTTTTACAGTCACAAAAATCTTAGTAATTTAGGGCGAAATAATGAAACAAGTATTACAAAAATTTTCAGATGGAACAACTGAAGTCTGTGACATCCCTCTACCGCGATGTAGTAGTGGACATATTCTAATCCAATCTAGCTGCTCTCTCATCTCGGTAGGAACAGAAAGAAGTTTGGTCTCTTTTGGCCGTTCTAATTATCTAAGCAAGGCACGTCAACAACCAGATAAAGTGAGGGACGTCATTAACAAAATCAAAACGGATGGTTTGATGCCGACAATCGAAGCGGTTAAAAGTAAATTGGATCAGCCTATCCCAATGGGGTATTCCAACGTAGGAACCGTTATAGAAGTTGGAGCTGATGTGACGACATTCAAAATTGGAGATAGAGTTCTATCTAACGGAGCACACGCCGAGTTTGTTTGTGTACCCGTTAATTTATGTGCGAAAATTCCAGACTCGCTTAGTGATGAGGACGCAGTTTTTACTGTGCTTGGTGCAATCGCTTTACAGGGAATTAGATTATCAGCACCAACTTTTGGTGAATCAGTTGCCGTTGTCGGATTGGGACTTGTTGGTTTGATGTGCGCACAATTGGCTAAGGCTAACGGTTGTAGGGTCATTGGTTTTGATTTTGATGGTGAAAAAGTAAAACTAGCAAAGCAGCTGGGAATCGAAGCCGTTGCTTTTACTGACCCAGAAGATGCCATAAAACTTAGTGTGCAATTCTCTCGTGGCAAAGGTGTTGATATTGCTTTGGTAGCGGCGGCAAGTTCAAATAGTGATCCTATGATTATGGCTGCAAAGATGTGCCGCAAAAAGGGGCGGTTAACACAGGTTGGTGTAACTGAGCTCGCTATTCCAAGAGACATCATGTTTAAAAAGGAACTAACTTTACAGGTTTCTTGTTCATATGGTCCAGGACGATATGATGAGTCATATGAAAATAAGGGCATAGATTATCCCTTTGATTACGTTCGCTGGACCGAACAGAGAAACTTCGGCGCTGTTCTAGACACTCTTGCAGCAAAAAATATTCTTGTATCTCCACTAATTTCGCATCGTTATAAAATTAAAGATGCTGTTGATGCCTACGATTTATTAATGAATGATCGCTCAGCATTAGGTATTTTGTTGGAATATCCAACTAATGACTTGGTCGATAAACAAAATCTGGAGCGTACGTTAAAATTAAATGTTAATGCTATTCCATTTAAGGCCGGCCAAGTGGTGATCGGAGCAATAGGAGCAGGTAATCACGCTGGAAGAACATTGTTACCAGCATTTAAAAAAGCTGGCGCAAGGTTAAAAATAGTAGCTTCGTCTCAGGGGCTCAGTGGAACTTATGTTGCCAAAAATTTGGGTTTCGAGGTAAATACTACAGAAAGTGATATTATTATGGCCGACGATGAAGTAAATACCGTAGTCATTGCCACTCAGCACAGTACCCATGCAAGGTTCGTGATACAAGCGCTCAAAGCGGGAAAAAATGTTTTTGTTGAAAAGCCTCTTGCATTAAATCAGCACCAATTAGATGAAATAAAATCGGCTTATCAAGATGCGTGTAGAAATGATTTTGAGCCAAAATTAATGATTGGTTTTAATCGCCGTTTTTCACCTCTTACACAAAAAATGAAATCTCTAATTAACCGTTCGAATACACCGTTTTCGTTGGTGTATACCTGTAATGCTGGAGAAATTCCGAGTGATCACTGGTTACAAGATCCTGATATAGGTGGAGGTCGTATCATAGGAGAAGCTTGTCATTTTATTGATATGGCACGATTTATGGCTAATAGCCCCATTCAATCTATTCAAGCTGTGGTTATGAAGCAGGCTGAGGGAATCACCGATTGTCAAGATACTGCAACAATTACATTAACATTTGAAAATGGATGCATCGCTAGTATTAACTATTTTTCTAATGGTCATAAATCCTTTGCCAAAGAGCGCATTGAAATTTTTCAAGGACAGAAAATTATCGTATTAGACAATTTCCGTTTACTGAAAGGTTATGGTATCCAAGGCTTTAACAAGTTAAAGCTTTATAGTCAAAATAAAGGGCAAAGTGAATGCTGCCAGTCATTTGTCGACTCTATCGAAAGTGGTACAGCTAACCCCATTAGCTTTGCTGAACAGATAGAAGTTTCTCAGGCGTGTATTGATGTGATGACACAGTTAAGTCGGTAGACAATCTTGACTCTGAAGTTTGAACAGGTATTTACACCTTTGAGTTGATGACTGAATAGCGTTATTAATGACCGCAGGAACATCCACTTTAAAAAGTGTTAGGAGTTTGTCTAATAACAGGTTCCTAATTATACTTTGAAGGGAGAAAAGTATTTTCTTTGCTGTTCTAATGTATGTGGTGGCTAGAGTATCAATAGAAATAGTTACATTATTAAGGAACAAAAGCACCATAATGTTTTGTAGACTAAAATTATTATTTAATACAATTAGGTACTTGAAAATAAAACAAATTTATTTTCGCATTTATTATCGTTTTAAAAAGTTGAAACCTTTATTTTTAGAAAAAGGCTCAACAGTAACTTTATCGTACCAATTTGATTGGCATGGTGTTTGTTATGCCCCCCAATCTGTTTTTAACGATAACACAGCAAAATTTCTTAATGAAACCGCTTCAATTAAAGCTACAACTATTTGGAATGATGAGTCAAAGGAAAAACTGTGGCTCTATAATTTGCATTATCTTGATGATTTAAATTCAGTTGGAGCAGAAGATAGGTGTGAGCAGCATTTACATTTTATTCACCGGTGGATTGATGAAAATCCGCCTGTGCATGGCAGTGGTTGGGTGCCTTATACATTATCACTTCGACTGGTTAACTTAGTTAAGTGGTGTTGTCGTAATAAGGTTTATGATCATAAGATATTGACAAGTATATTGCAACAAGCCGATGCTTTAGAACAACAGTTTGAATATCATATTTTGGCTAATCATTTATTTGCCAATGCAAAGGCTTTGGTCTTTATTGGGGTTTTCTTGGGAGATTCTTTAGGAAAAAAATTTCTTACCAAGGGACTTCATGTTTTAAAACAAGAAATGAATGAGCAGTTTTTAAGTGATGGTGCTCACTTTGAACTAAGTCCCATGTATCATAGTGTATTACTTTGGGATGTCTTAGAGCTTATCGATTTAGCTGTAATTACAAGTGAGCAGACCTTAGCCACTGAGATTAATCAATGGAAAAAAATAGCCGAGAAAGGAATTTATTGGCTTAATTCTATGTGTCATCCTGATGACGAGATTTCGTTTTTTAACGATGCCGCTTCTGGTATAGCACCTAGACCTGCAATTATTAGAGAGTATGCTAATAAACTTGGTATCTGTAAAAATGTCATTAGCCGTGAGCAGATTGTATCTATGCAGGTGTCAGGTTATACGCGGGTTAATTTAAAAAGTGCAGGTAGCGTACTACTTATCAATCACACTGAAATTCAACCAAGTTATCAGCCAGGACATGCTCATGCCGATACTTTAAGTTTTGAGTTAAGCTTATTGGGTCATAGAGTATTTGTAAACACAGGTACGTCGCAATATGGATTAGGTGATGAAAGGAACAGGCAAAGGTCAACTCTTTCACACAATACATTAAATATTGATAACAAAGATTCTTCTGAAGTTTGGAATGGTTTTCGAGTTGCAAGGAGAGCGAAAATTACTGAGTATTCTTATAACATTACTGAAGAAAAGCAAATTGTGAGTGTAGCCCATGACGGTTATACGCGTATTGACAAAAGTTTAATTCATCAGCGGATGTTTACTAGTGAAAAGGGAAAGCTTGTTATTAGTGATTCATTAGCAAACGCAAATAAAGTTAATGCAAATGCTCGTTATCATATACATCCTAGTGTGAAAATAGTTAAGTTTTCTGATAGTAGTGCGCAATTGAAGTTACCAAATGATGTTGTCGTTGAGGTGAAAGTTTCGGGTGGTAAAATGTCTCGTCATATGTATAATTATTTTCCTGAGTTTGGGCTGAAAATCGGAAGTGAATTTATTGAAGTCAGAATGAGCGATAGTGAATTGGACTTTATTATTACTTGGAAAGAATAATGGAAAAAAATGCTAAGACATATTGTTTTGTCACGAATTTGGCTTTTAGTGAAGAACCTACAGTAAAAAATCGCTTAATGCCTTACATTAGCCAAACCATCGAGAAAGGACATAATGTCATTCTAGTGACAACTGATCTTAAGCCCCTCGATGATTTTGATAGCAGTTTTTTTACTCATATATTACAACCATGTCAGTCCAATAGGCCGCGTTCTTTTATTAAGCGAGCGATATTTGAGTGGGTCGAAGCGAGAAAAATACTGAAAAGCTTAGTTGACTTAGATGTTGATGCAATTGTTTTAACTATCCCTTCTATGTTTTTACTGTTCAATGCGTTTATTTTAAAAAATCAGAAATTGTTTTTAGATGTACGTGATTTGACGTGGGAATACTTACCAAGTTCTAAACCCTTGCAGTTGGCTGCAAAAATATTTTTTCGGGTTTTGGCAAACATGTCATTTAAACACTTTCGTTCTATTGTTGTGACCAACGAAGCAGAAATAGAATATTTTAAGCGTAAAAACATCGACACTTTGCTGTATTTTAATGGAATTACTAAGCAACAATTTCAAGACTTAATAGCTATACCTGTAAAAAAACAAGGCAATTTCACTGTGTCTTATGTGGGAAAGGTTGGTTTAGCCCAAAATCTTGAAACGTTAGTTTTAGCTGCTGAAAAACTTAAAGATGTGAACTTTAATATTGTTGGTTACGGGCCAGAATGTGCCAAATTAGAGGGTATTGTTTTAACTAAAAAGCTAACAAATGTAACGTTTTATGGAAATGTGGGTTGGACAGACGTTGTTGATTTTTATCAAAAAAGTGATGTTTTATATGCTCAGTTACAAGATAGTTTTTCAGGTGCGATGCCTTCTAAGTTATATCAATATTTAAACGCAGGTCGATTTATTATTTATGGCGGTGGAGAGCAAGCGCTTAAAAAGTTAGCGGGTTTCTCGCACAACATAATTATTAGGCCAGATAATATAAAAGAATTAATTGAAGCAATTGAAACTGTAAGAAAAACTTGTACAAAAGAATTGTGTTTCAAAGATAATATCACGAAAATACATGATAGCTATGTCAGGGAAAACAATGTCGATAAAGTTCTTTTAAAATGGGGTGAAATATAGAAGTTTGGTGACTATGTTTACACTTATGTATTAAAAAATAGCAATAAGAATACTGATTAATTATGCAAATGGATAGAAGTACGAAACTTAGTAAATAGCTTATACTCGGGGCTTATTAAGAGTAGCCATTAGCACATGTAAATTTTATTATTACTATTTATAAATAGAAGCAGAATATTAAATGATTATCAAAGAAATATCCTTAATTGTAGTAGCCCACCCTGACGATGAAATATTGGGGTTTGGTGCCACTGGAGCAAAATTAGTTAAGCAAGGTGAAATTGTTCAACCTATAATTCTTTGCGGAAATGTCGATGTTCGTCATAAAAGGCCAACGGATTCTGAACTTTATCAAGACATGTTAAATGCTAATGAGATGGTAGGTTTTGAACATCCGGTACTTGGCGACTTTCCAAATATAAAAATGAACAATGTTGATCATTTAACGATTGTACAGTTTATTGAAAAACAAATATTGGAGTTTAAACCTGCTAGAATTTTCACCCACCACCCGGCAGATTTAAATGACGATCATCAACAAATTGCAAGAGCTTGCATGGCCGCTAGTCGATATTACCAGCGACGCGATGATATTCCACCTTTGAAGTCGTTAAGTTTTATGGAAATTCAATCGGCAACAGATTGGGGATTTGAAGCCAGCGGAGACAGTTTTAAACCGAATCATTATGTTGAAGTGACAGATGAGATTGATTTAAAACTTCAAGCTCTCGCTTGTTATCAAAATGTAATGAGAGATTTTCCACACCCAAGAAGTATTGAAGCCATAAAAGGGCTTGCAGCTTATAGGGGCGGGCAAAGTGGCCAAAAGTATTCCGAGGCTTTTCAAACAATATTTCAGCAAGGTTTTTAATTGTGTTATATCAAAAATTTGGCAAAAGAATTTTGGATATATTTATAGTTTTTACTGCGGTAGTTATTCTTTCACCTTTAATGATCTTTATAGCCGTTTTGATTAAAGTATTTGATCCAGGACCTATTTTTTTTAAACAAGAAAGAGTCGGACGATTTGGTAATAAATTTTGGTTTTATAAGTTTAGAAGCATGCCTGTTAATACTGGCGATATATCCTCTGATAAAGTTGGCGAAATAAAATTAACTTGGGTTGGTAAAGTTATTCGAAGAACTAACCTAGACGAACTACCGCAACTATTAAATATTTTAAAAGGTGATATGAGCGTAGTTGGACCAAGACCCCCCATCCCTAATCAATTAGAATTAATTGAATTACGAAAAAATAATAAGTCGATAAACATCCCACCGGGATTAACCGGTTTTGCTCAAATAAAGTCGTTCGATGGTATGTCTGTTGGGAGAAAGGCAGAGTTTGATATGGAATATGCAAATGACATAACAATATTGAATGACTTGAAAATTATTTTAGGTACATTTTTGTATCTTCTCAAGCCTCCACCAGTGTATTAAATATTTAATTTTAAGGTTCCTTCATGAAATTTGGTTTTGTTACTTGCGTTCAACTTGGAAAATCCTGTATGGAGGCAATATATGAGGTCGGTGGGCATTTAGATTTGGTTATAACTCTCAATGACAGCCAAGCGGTTAATAAGTCTGGGCGTGTATATTTAGATGAATTTTGTTCTGCTAACAATATAAAGCTATTAAAATCATCGCATATCAATAATGATGAATGTATAGATGCCATAAAGAATCATGATTTAGATTGGTTATTTATTATTGGTTGGTCTCAAATAGCAAATAAAAATTTATTGTCTACGCCAAATAAAGGAGTATTAGGAATTCATCCAACATTATTACCTAAAGGCAGAGGACGAGCATCTATTCCTTGGGCGATAATTAAGAATTTAGATGAAACAGGTGTTACATTATTTAAATTAGATGAAGGTGTTGATACTGGGGATATTGTTGATCAATTAGTAATCCCTTTGAATAATGATACAACGGCGACGGATCTATATCAGTTAGTCGATGACGCCCATATTACTTTGATTAAAGATGTTTTTGGTAAGCTAGAAAATGACAGCGTGATGCTTAAAAAACAAGATCATTCATTGGCAACTGAATGGTTGGGCAGAGGTCCCGCAGACGGAGAAATCGATTTAAAGGGAAGTGTTTTAGACGCAGATAGACTCATTAGAGCTGTTACAAAGCCTTACCCAGGAGCTTTTTATATGGAGAATAATAAAAAACATATTGTTTGGAGCGCAACTATTCTTAAATCTACAAATAGCTCTTTGGGTAAGATAATCGAATTTGCAGATGGCAAGCTTGGTTTAAATGAGTATGAAATTATTGATATACAGTAGGTGAAATATTTAGCCTAATAGATGTAAATGAAAAAAGAGTCATGTGTATTTTACATGTTTAACTCCTTACTAGCATTAATCAAAACTTTGAAATATGACGAGCGTAATATAAATTGGTAATACTTGCAGTTTTGGATCTTGAACTGAGCCAGTGCTACCAATGTATTTCATTACTAAATTAGGCTTATGCTTTTTTGTTAAAATCAAACCAGCAATGAGAATTCCGGATTTAGAATTAATAGGGACATGTCTTTCTTTGCCTTATCATTTCTTCAATGTGGCTACGCTTAGGCTTAGAGTTAGGTTGAAAAGGTAGTTACCAGCTATAAAGCCGGTGGGAAGGCGTCTGTTCTTTATTTCCAAAGATTATCAAATGGTATGGCTAAGCAGTTTTTAACYGGTAACGAAACAGTACTTCTCCCGCTATACAAAATCACTCCACCTTTCCAGTTTCCGGTACATTGCTCTGCGAGTTTGGCTAGCCCATTGTAGTCAGAATTTTGTAGTGATACTGATTTTTTAATTTCTATCCCCCAAGTATCAAGACCTCGTTCTATCACAAGATCCACTTCATTTTTGTCTTTATCTCTGTAATGACTAAATTGTAAATCTGGATCGTACCATTGAGCGAGACAAATTATTTGTTGGATCGCAAAACTTTCTAATACGCCACCAAATTGATTGGAATAGTCTAACCAATTTTCTTCAGAAAGCCTGTTTAAAGCACATGCTAATCCACTATCTAACATGTGTAGTTTGGGTGCTTTGATCAATCTTTTCCCTCGATTAGAATGCCATGCGGGTAATCTACGGATCAGAAAAAGTCTTTCTAATATTTGTAAATAGGTTTCGACGGTTTTTCTAGCGATACCTAAATCCACGCTCAAATTATTAATGTTTAGTATCGAAGATGTTCTTAATGCGGTCAGTTCTATTAATTTGGTCATATTTGTAGTGTCATAGATCTTCGCTATATCTTTAACATCTCTTTCAATAATAGCTCTAAGATATTCTCTATGCCACCGCCATGCTCGTTTTTCACTACGTAAACAAGGTTCGGGGTAACCTCCAGAACAAACGGCTTTGGCAAGTCCTATTACTATTTTTCGATCTCCAACGGTTTCCGCCATATATTTATTATTCAATAATTTATCGACAAAATTGTTTTGACTGTTTTGTTTTTCAGCTTCAGTTAGTGGTGATAGCTGAATAACTTCCATACGGCCAGCCAATGAGTCTTGTATAGCTGGTAATAACCTTAAATTTGAAGAGCCTGTTAGCAAAAATCTGCCTGGACTTCTATTTTCATCAACGGATGCTTTTATTTCGGTAAATATTTCTGGTACTCGTTGGACTTCATCAAGAGTGACTTTGGTTGGAAGGGAAAGTATAAAACCTTCTGGATCTTGCATTGCTGCTTCTCTCACAGTTTTAGAGTCAAAAGATATATATTCTCTTTTGTTATCGACCATTTGCACTAAAGTTGATTTTCCTGATTGTCGGGGTCCTAAGACGCAAACAACGGGAGTGTCTGACATCGCTTCGTGGACTAACTTTAGGGCTTTTCTACAAAACATAATTGCAAATTTTCATGAGTTTTTGGTTTCGACTAATCTTAACATTGAGGCTCGACTAATTGCAATATTGTATAGCCGTTAAATGTAACTTTTATGCCTGACTAATTGCAATATTATTATCAATAATGACAGAAGATCTAGAAGGAGAGCGGATAAATAATTCTTCAATAAACAGGGCAATTTTTACAAGAGGCGAAAGAAAAAAGAAAAAAACAAAAGGGGTTATGCATATAGCAACACGTAAAATGAGAGGCATGTACATGCCTCATGCCTAACTCCTTACTAGTAATCGAAGGGGCCATTGATATTTTGTCAAATGGCTGTCGAAAGCCTAATCAGCTAAGGACGGTGTTTATCAAATTCATTTATTAGTGCTGTAGTGGATGATATTGGTGATGTGGTAGATAAAGTTTATACCCGTGACGGTGGTTGTTCAGGATGAAGGTTGTTGTTGATGACAAAGTGATGCACCACCGGGTCACCGAGGCGCTGCGCGCTTAAAGATACCAACTACCATAAAAAGACATCATTGTATCTATTTGTGTGTTTTTGTTGTTATAATAGCTACTACTGTGTCTGCTATTGGTTTATTATGAATGAGTTGTCTTTATTATCAGCAACCGATGTTCAAACATCAATGTGCGAATGGCTTATATCAAATAGGAAAGCATTAAAGCTATCAAGAGAAAAGTTGGCTAGTCGTAGCACCGTGCCCGCTGCTACCATAAAAAAATTTGAAACAACAGGTCAAATCTCATTTCGTCAATTCTTAATGCTTTGGCAAAGCTTAGATGATTTGGCGCGTTTAAATGCGTTAACTAAACCCTCAGCCAAAATAAATAAACCACCAAGGTCAATTGATGAGGTGCTCAAAGGGTGAGTTATGAAAAAGTAAATAAACTAGAGGTTTGGCGCACATTATCTGATGGTAGTTCAATTGTCGTTGGTGAATTAGCACAAAACAAGCAAGGCGTATATTTTCAATACAATAACAATTATTTAGACAACTTTTCCAACTTATCCCCCTTTAATCTTAGCTTCGACTCTACACTACAACTATCTCCGAAAAAGCCTCACAACGGGTTACATGGCGCATTTTCAGACTCACTTCCTGATGGTTGGGGTTTATTGCTAATGGATCGTATATTTAGACAGGCAGAAATATTACCAAGCCAAGTTACCGCTATGGACAGGCTATCATTTATCGGCGATAGAGCAATGGGAGCGCTTTCCTTTCTTCCTGTTTCAATTTTACATCATCAAGATGACTCTCAAAATTTAACCATTGCCGAGTTAGGCTTACAAGCACAAGCTATATTTGATGGCCAAACATCCGAGGTTTTGCAGGCATTAGTCAATGCTGGAAGTTCTGGCGGTGCCAGACCTAAAGCGCAACTATACTTAAAAGGATCTGACAATAACTATTGCAGCACTAAGGCAAGTGATGGTTCTGAAGCTTATTTGGTAAAATTTACTTCCTCTCAACTCGCTTTAGGCCATGAAGAAGGGCTTTGTGAAGCCAGTTATTTAACGATGGCAAAGCGAGCGGATATTGATGTACCTAAATGGAAGCTATTAGATGCCCCTAAAAGTTCGGGTGCCACAAAATGGTTAGCAGTAAAGCGTTTTGATACCTATTTAAATAAAAATGGCAAAGAAGGGCGGTTTCACTTACACAGTGCTTGTGGGCTTCTTGACGCCGATTATAGAATGCCAAGCCTTGACTATGAAGAGTTGATTAAAGCGAGTAGTTTACTTTGTAGAAGCCCTGCGGCAGGACAAAAAATGTTTCGCCGTATGATATTTAATCTATTTTCTTTGAATCAAGATGATCATAGTAAGAATTGGGCTTTTCTACAAAATGACCATGGCGAATGGCATCTTGCCCCCTTTTACGATATTACCTTTAGCCCATCTCCATATAATGAACATGCAACCGCATTTGCTGGCTTTGGGAAAAAACCGAGTTTGAAAGTTATGCAAAAATTGGCCATTCAGGCTAATTTCTCAAATTGGAAACAAGCCCAGCATGTGATTAACGAAGTAGTAGAAGCAATTAATAGCTTTAATATGAGCGCCCAACGGTTAGGAGTAGTGCCTGAAACTATAAGGCTTATTTCAAAGCAACTAGAGAATGTTTACCAAGAAAATAAGACATTATTGGCTTAAGTTTTTTTACAAAAATAGTCATGTTTATTTTACAATGTTTAACTCCTTACTAGCATTATTCAAAACTTTGAAATATGACTAGCGTAATAAATTGGCAAACCTTGTAGTTTTGGATCTTGAATTGAGCCAGTGCTACTAATGAATTTTACAGTTAAATTAGGTTGATACTTTTTGACAAAAACTGACAGTGATTTTGTCTTTGTTCTAGCGCCACTTTTAACCCCTACAGGTATGACCAAGCCAGAATTTACAAATATAGTTGTAAATACTTGTAATCATGGCAATATTTCACTTTATACCCATCAATTAATCCTATAAAATTCAGCAAAATTATTAAACACGAACTAGAATTGGGTAACTTAATTAAATTATCAAGTGATCTAAGTTCTAATTCAAGCGTTATAGAAGCTATCTAGATATGCGGCAAGGAAACTATAGTTTGAGTAAAATAAAATATTTGGTCAGTTCTTTTTTAGAATCAAAAAGACAGACAAAGCGCGGGATCTCTTTATTCTTTGATTCCATTGCTATATCGCTCAGTGTTTACTTTTCACTAAGCATTTCTAATTCAAGTTACACGTTATCCGGTAGTCTTTGGTACTTTGTAGCAATTCTCTCTTTAAGTTTAATCATTTTCGCAAAAATTGGTTTTTACCGAGCTATTTTACGTTACATGGGGCTAAAGGCCCTTTTTACAGTTGCCGGGGGTTTGGCATTATCAACCGTTGTTTTTGCCCTTAGCTGTTATTTTTATTCTATTCCATTTAGAAGTAATACTCTTTTGTTGTACTGGACTTTTTCTTTGGTCAGTATTGGTGGTGCTCGCTTAATAACCATCGCCTATATTCGCTCTAAACTTGAAAAATCTTACAAAGCAGTTGCTATTTATGGAGCTGGTCAAGCCGGGAGAGAACTTGCAAGAGCCTTAGGCCAAAGTAATCGGCATAAAGTAGTCGCTTATTTTGATGATAATCCTGCGACGTTTCGCTCTGAAATTGATGGAGTGAAAGTTTATTCACCTATTTCTTTGCAAGATATCATTGCTAAGAAAAATATTGTCCAAATTTTATTAGCGATGCCTTCTACAAGCCATGCTAGACGTTCTGAAATACTCACTCGGTTAGAACCTTTACCCATTAAAGTTAAAACCATTGCATCGTTAGAAGAGATCGTTAATGGAAATTCAATTGAATCCCTAAAGGACATTGAAATTGAGGACTTATTAGGGCGTGATTCGGTATCGCCCAATAAAGAACTTTTGCGTTCTAGTGTCACTAATAAAGTAGTGATGGTGACAGGTGCTGGTGGTTCAATCGGTTCTGAGTTATGTAGACAAATAGTCGCATTAAAACCAGCTTCTATTATTCTCTATGAGCTTTCTGAATTTGGCTTGTATTCTATTGAAAAAGAATTGCGAAAAATTGCCGTAAAGTTGTCCGTTGATTTAGAAATTGTTCCATTATTAGGTTCTGTTCAACATAAAATGCGAATGATTCGGGTACTGCAAAAATATAACGTTCAAACGGTTTATCATACTGCCGCCTATAAACATGTTCCTATTGTTGAACATAATGTCGTTGAAGGTATTAGAAATAATGTTTTTGGTACCTGGTATGCTGCTGAAGCGGCTGCTGAAGCGAATGTAGAGCGTTTTGTTTTAATTTCAACGGATAAAGCGGTAAGACCCACT
>NVTT01000071.1 GCA_002401655.1 Gammaproteobacteria bacterium
GTGATATTCTTCTGCTGTGGTTCTTTGGATCATGGTGGTCATGCCCATCGCATGTGCTTGACTAGGTAAAGCATGCTCTAGTTTAGCGATGGCATTCCACTCACCAGAAGCCATTAAAACAAGACTAAACTTATTCCCCATTGACTTCATTTTGCTTTCGATAATATTGCATTGGCAATTAGTAACGATGTCAGTTATTTCCTTTACGAAACCTGGCTTATTTGGGGCTATGGCAGAAATTACTAACAGCGATGGTTCTATGGTTTGATTCAATTTTGAGATGTTCCTTTTTTGCTAGAATAGGGTCGCTAGTTTAGTATTACTATAACAAAGACAATATTTAAACAATTTTACCAACACGCAAAAATTTAATTGCATTAGTTCCACCTAGTTTACCCATATGATCGCCTTTTGTTAATAGTACAAGATCATCACTTTTTAGATCCATTCTTTTGCACACTTCGGCAACCGCTAGTCGATTGACATCGTGTCTTGCTAAAACCGTAGGGTCGAATTCAATTGCCTCTACGCCACGGTAAAGAGCCATACGTCGATAGGTAGAAGTTAGGCGGGTGAGGGCAAAGATTGGGATACCACTGCGTATCCTAGACATAATTAATGGTGTGTGACCTGATTCGGTTAAACATACAATTGCTTTTATGCCGTTGAGGTGATTAGCGGCATACATGGTTGCTAATGCAACAGCATCATCAATATTGTCCCATTGAATTTCTGCTCGATGACCGGATATTTTATTTGAGGGTTCTTTTTCTGCGCCAATACAAACTCTAGAAACGGCTTCGACTACTTTAATGGGATGAGCTCCCATAGCTGTTTCAGCAGAAAGCATCACTGCATCGGTACCATCTAAAACAGCATTAGCAACATCAAATACTTCTGCACGGGTGGGTATTGCATTGGTAATCATAGATTCCATCATTTGCGTCGCCGTAATAACAGCTCTATCTAACGCACGTGCTCTTTGAATAATACGCTTTTGCACGCCAATTAATTCGGCATCACCAATTTCAACCCCGAGATCGCCACGCGCAACCATTACTGCCGACGATGCTTTAATAATGCTATCTAAAATCTCAGGATCATTGACCGTTTCTGCTCGTTCTATTTTTGCCACAATACCAGCATTAAGACCGGCTTCTTTTGCTAATGATCTAGCTTGATTAATATCATCCGCACTACGTGGGAATGACACGGCAAGGTAGTCAACTTCCATTTCTGCTGCGGTAATAATATCCCGTTTATCTTTTTCGGTTAGTGCTGGTGCAGATAATCCGCCGCCTTTCTTATTGATCCCTTTATTATTGGATAAATCTCCACCGACGATAACGGTAGTATCAATTCGCATACCATTAATTGCAGTTATTTCAAACTCAAGACGTCCATCATCTAACAGGAGAATATCGCCAACTTCACATTCATTTGGAAGTTCTCTGTAATCAATTCCCACTTGTGTTTCATCGCCAGCATCTCGATCCAAATCAGCATCAAATGCATAGGCTTGTCCTTTTTCTACGGTCACATTTTTATTCTTGTACCGTGCAATTCTTATTTTAGGTCCTTGTAAATCACCCATGATAGCTATATTTAAGCCTAATTTTTTAGCGACTTGACGGACTATTTTGGCGCGTTTGATATGATCTTCAGGTTCACCGTGGGAAAAATTCATTCTTACTACATTTGCACCGGCTTTAAAAAGTGCTTCGAGAGATTCAGCATTATCTGTTGCGGGACCGAGTGTAGTGACTATTTTTGTGCGTCTAAGCAAGCTATGACTCCTAATAAGGTTAATTTGATGGTAAACAATTGAACTAGCTGTAAATTATCGGCTTTAACCGTGTATGTCTATAGTAAGCCAGACTTTTATTTTATAACCAACGATATAATCTTAGATTAATAGATACTAAGGTGTTGTTTTGTTGTTAAAGCCAGAAATCACACTTCAATTAAGTTTATCAAACCATTCACAAAGGTTTTTGATACCTTCTTTGATTTTATTGAATTCAAATTGAGCTGAGGTATATGATTCTTCATTATTATTACCAAGCTCCTTAATATCATCCGAAAAAATTTGACTACCATCAAAATCTACAAAAGCTAAACGTGCAGTCAGACTATTTGGTGGCATCCCAAAGGCACTTCCCGGTAAAAGAGCTACGCCTATTTCATTCATTAACCTTGCTGTCAAATCTTCTCCCGAATAAATATTAATCCTTTCAAGCGAAACTCTGTAATGCCCAAAATCTGGGAATAAATAAAATCCTCCCTGTGCAGTGTGAGTGAAAATATTGATTTGATTTAGCTCCTGCGCAACGTATTGACTAATTTGATTCAATACTCTTTTTTGTCTATTGAGAAATATTCTTGCTTCATCCATATTTCTGTACGCATAAGTTGCTGCAACTTGGATAGGCGTCGGGGCGCAAGAGTATGTTTCTGATGCGACGCCGATCACGGCTTGCTTGAAATCTTCGCCTAACTCCTTTGGAATATAATGAAAGCCTAAACGCCATCCTCCTGCACCACACCATTTAGATAAGCCTGATGACACAATGCAACCTTCTGGATAATAATCAGATAAAGTAGGGTAGTTATTTTTGAAAGTTAACAGGCTATAAATTTCATCGGCAATGACAATAATTTTATGCTTTTTCATTACTTTAGATAGATCAGATAATTGTTTAGCGCTATAGGTTTGTCCAGTAGGGTTGCTTGGATAATTAAATACGAGTACCAAAGGAAGCTCTGTATCTCGCGTAAGACAATAATCATCTAATTGTTTTGCTGTCAGGCTCCACTTGTCATCAAACGTTGTTCCTATCCAATTAACTTCATGCCCAGCCAATTTCCCTTGTGGTTCATAGGAAACCCAACTTGGGGCGGGTAATAAAATTTCTGCTTTCTTGAACGCCGCCATAATACAAAAAAGTAAGATTTTGCTACCGCCAGCGACAATGATTTGTTCTGGTTGCCAGTTCTTGTTTTCAAATTCTTTATGCAAATCACAGATAGATTGGCGAAGTTCTTTTAAACCTTGTACTGAAGTATATTCTTTCCGACCCGCAGCAAGTTGTAATTGTTTAGTGATTTCTATAGGCACCGGAAACGGACTTTGACCAAAACCTAGCTTATAAACCTTTTTATCATTTTCAATTCTTTCTAGGGATAACTGATTGATTAAAAGTGTTTCTGAGTGTTTGCCTTTTCTCAAGCTTGAAGAAATGTGATCTTGTAAAATCATTATGTATCTGCTCTGTTTGAAAAGTCTTTTTGAATAGGCATGTAGAATAATAGCTTATTACTAGAAGGGCAAAGCAAAACATAAAATGAAAATATATTTTCATTTTATGTTTCTGTCAAAGATGCCGAAATATTCGGCGAGAGGTAAATCTGAGTCGGAAGTGCGTGCTTTAAATAGACGATGCTAATTGAAGAAAAATGGAATTATCTTTTTCGCGTTTGTACTCGATATTAAAACTTGTTTTTAACATACTTAAAAGACCTTCAATATCGCCTGTTCTAAACATACCCGCCACTTGTATGTTTTTTAAATTCGGATCATCCGCTAAGTGAATTGTTACATCGCTATAACGGCTAATCTCAATCATCGCTTCTTCGAGAGATTCTCCACGAAATATTAAATTACCTTGCCGCCAAGAAAGACTAGCAACAATTTCTATTGGTTTTACTTTCAAAACTTTGTGTTTTATTTCACCTGTCATCTCTAGATTGATTTTTTCACCTTTTGAAACCGATATTAATGTTTTAGAGACTAAAGTTTTAGAAATGGAAGGTTTAGAAATAGAGATTGAAAGAGTCGTAGTGCTACCATCAAGTTTAGGTGAATCACTGGTTGGTATTTCTAACGAAAGGGCATCTTTAATAATTACTTTACCGTCTGTAACAATCAATTCTATTAAATCGTTTTTAACTTCAATATTAAAAGCTGTGCCAATAGCTTGCACAATTTTATCGCCTACTCTTACTTGTAAAGGTCTAGATTTATCATGTGCGACATCTATGTGAATTTCACCTTGTTTTAAGTCAATAAAACGTATTTGATGAGAAAAACTAATTCTTGCTTCTGTATCAGTATTTAAAACTATTTTACTACCGTCGGATAAAATGAAAGTATTGCTTTCACCGATTTTAGTTTTCAATATTCTATTATTATCCATTTCAACTAAATCAATTTCACCAGACACAACCTCAGATAGGTTAGATATTTGATAAAGCCCTATAGATACAACAAAAAGAATTGACGCTGCCAATGACTTAACAAAAATTGATAGAGGCTTGGGGGAAAGTGTTTCTTGAGGGAAAACATCAGCAAGCCGACTAAGCTCACTAGATTTATCCCACATTTTGGCGACTTCTAAAAACAATTTAAGGTTTTCTTGATCTTCAATTAACCAGTTTTGAAGTGATTTTTTCTCGCGTTTTGTGAGCCGACGGTCTATTTTAGTTACCCAATCGCAGGCGTCATCCATACGTTGGTTATTCAGTTCTCTATTTTTGTGTTTAATGGCGCGACGTTCTTGCAAAGAATGAACATTAGTCATGAGTTATCCCTTTTGTAATTGAGCTTAGAACAGGGGATGAGCTCGTTGCTGGCGCGTTTGCGTCTGAATTAAAATTTCTCATATAAATGGTACAACGTTTTAATCCGCTTGAGATATGTTTTTCCACGGTACTTTGACTAATTCCTAATTGTTCGGCTATTTCTTTTTGGCTATTGCCATAAACCTTCTTTAATACAAATACTTTCCTGCATTGAACGGGGAGCATTCGTACCGCATCACAAAAATGCTTAAATTCTTCGTCGATGACCGTTGAGTGATACATCTCATCAGTCACTCTATTTTCGCCATTTAACAAATCTTCTAATATTTGCTGATTATCGACTCGTATAACTCGTTTATTATCGGCTCTTTTAATATAGTCTAAAGCGAGATTTCGTGCTGTCTTATACATAAAGGCTTTTGGAGAGTCCATTCGATCGATATTTTCTGTTTGACACAAGCGTACATAAGTTTCCTGCACGATATCTTCAATTTCATGTGGTGGCACCATTCTAGATACTAAGCGAGACAAGGCTTTGCTAGATGTAGTGAACATTTTATGAAAGAGGTTGTGGTTTCTCATAGAAAAATAAAACTTCAGCCTTTTAAGGAGTGACTAGTCTATATTGCTTATTAGGCTAAAACTAGGTCAAATTACCAGTTATAGCCTATATAACGAGTGAAATAGTAAAATCCGCCACTATAAAATGACTAAATCGGTTGCTATTTATTGAACCTCTATTTCTTATATGTTTTACCAAGCTTGTATCTAATTGGTTTTTATAGGAAAATCGATTACTTTTGTTAAACAATGGAACACTTGGTGTTTGTAGTCACTAAGTTAGATTCCCCCTAAATTTTATTAAATAAGCAATATTGTTGAATTATCTATGGCGGAAATTACTTTGTTAATCGTTACTCCTATGTGCGGAATGAGAATTCATGCATAAGGTATTGAAAAATCTAGTGCTTTTTAGCTTTGTTTTTTGTTGCTTCCTAGTTGACGCAAAGAGCCCTAAAGCTACTAACAATAATAAATCGATAGATTTTGATATACCGGCACAAAGAGCCGACTTGTCTTTGATAAGCTTCGCAGAGCAGGCCAATATGACGTTGTTATTTCCTTTCGACAAATTGAAAGCGAGAAATGCAAACAGGCTTATTGGTGAATACTCAATTAAGGAGGGATTGAGTATTATGTTGAAAAATACTGGTCTTGAAGTCAAATCGAGGAGAAATGGGCAAATTTCAATAACAATAAATTCGAATTTAGAGGAAGATAACATGAAGAATATGCCTAGAAAGACGCTGATAGCGACGCTATTAGCTTCATTTTTTGCCCCAACAGCTGTCATGGCTTTTGAAGCAGATGACTCTGCAGAAGAGGGTACAAAAGTATTAATAATTGGCTCTAGAAGTCGAGCGCCAAGAACTATTGCTGATTCACCAGTTCCTGTTGATATATTAAGTGCTGATGACCTTAGCGCAATGGGTGGAACGGCTGATATCACCGACAATTTAAAAATGATGATTCCATCATATACTGCGACTCCAGCGACAGGTGATGGAAGCGCGTTTGTAAGAACTACGTCATTACGTGGTACAGCTCCTGACCAAACCCTTGTACTAATTGACGGAAAGCGTCGTCACAGAAGTGCATTAATCCAATTATTTGCTCCAGCTGCTGGACAGGGCGCTCATGGTGCTGATGTTGGTATGATTCCAGCAATTGCTCTTAAAAGAGTTGAAGTATTACGTGATGGTGCAGCTTCGCAATATGGTTCTGATGCTATTGCTGGTGTTATTAATTTTGTTACTAAAGATGATTCAGACGGTGGCAAGGTCGAACTTCAATATGGTCAACATTATGAAGGTGAATCTAGTTTAAAGTTTGGTTTTAATAAAGGTGTGAAAATGGGCGAAAATGGTTTCGCTAACTTCAGTCTCGAATATGTTGATAACGAAAATCTAAATAGAAGTATTCTTCGTCCAGATGCTGCAGCATTAATAGCTGCTGGAGTTCAAGGCGTAGGAGCTGACTCTCCATACAATGACGGACTAACACAAACATGGGGACGACCAGAAACTAGCGGACTACGAACGTTCCTTAATATGGGGATCGATTTAGGAGAAGGAAGTAGTTGGTATGGAAGGCTTGGTTATGGTGTTACAGACGGTCGTTATAGATTCTTTTATAGAAATCCTGGACATGGAACAATTACAGCTCCCGGTACTATAACAAATGGAGATGGTGATGTAGTTCCTAATCCTACGGCTGGATTAGCTGCACGTGGTTATACTGGATCAATACTTGATGTTGGTTTTACTCCATTTTTAGATGGTGAGCAAACTGATCTAAGTTTCGTAACCGGATTGCAAGGTGATTTTTCAGGTGGTACTTACTATGACTTTAGTATCGGTTTCGGCTCCAATGAATTAGATTATACTTTAAATAATAGTATTAACCCTGGACTAGAATTGATAAATGGTAATCCTCAATTAAACTTTGACACAGGCGGTCTAAAACAAGAAGAAATAAATTTAAATGCTGATTTTTCAACCCCCGTAGGCGACAACTTCAACTTTGCATACGGAGCAGAGTGGAGAGAAGAAACCTATACAACTATTGCTGGTGAAGCGGCTTCTTATCAAAATGCTGATGGTTCAGAAGGCCCTGGTGTAAGTGGTATGAAAGGAATAACAGCTGCTGATGCTGGTAGTTTCTCTAGAGATAACTACGCTATATATGCAGATATAGAACATGATGTTAGTAGTGATATATTTATGCAATATGCTTTACGTTTTGAAGATTTTTCCGATTTTGGTACTACAGTCAACTGGAAAATAGCTTCTCGATTTTCTTTGACGGAATCAACAGCGTTACGTGGCGCTATTTCTACAGGCTTTCATGCACCAACTCCAGGACAAGCAAATTATAGAGCTACAATAACAACATTTGATACGACAGGAGCACAAGTTGAAGAAGGCGTAATAGCCTCGACTGATCCGGATGCTATCGCTGCGGGCGGCAAAGCGCTAAAAGAAGAAGAGTCTACGAGTTTAAGTTTTGGGATTACGTCTGATATTGGCGAATCAACAACTTTAACGGTTGATTATTATCAAATAGCGGTTGATGATAGAATATATAGATCCGGTGGACTTGTTTCTCCAGATGGTCGAGCTTTTTCATTCTACACTAACGCACTTGATGTTGAGCATTCTGGTATTGATGTAGTTCTTACTACTGAATTTGAATGGTCAGATATGACATCAACCAATATTTCTTTTGCTTATGGATATAATAAAATTGATGTTACAGGGCAGTCGTCAGTTGAAACATTCGACACTGATACCGGTCTTTCATCCTTTGTTGACCCTGTATCTCAAGGTAGTATTGACAACATAGAGAATAATTTCCCTAATCATCGTTTCGTATTAACCGCAAACACATCGTTTGGTGATGATTTAAACTTTATGGTTCGAGCTAATTACTATGGCGAGCATCATGATGAGCGTGGTTCATTTAGTGATGGCACTAAAGCAACAATTGATTCAGTTGTTTATTTTGATGCTGAATTAGGTTATCAAGTGACTGAAGAGTTTAATATGAAATTTGGTTTTTCTAATATATTTGACTCGTACATCAACAAGATTGATGCGCCATTTAGTAACCGTTTAAGTGTTGGTCTTGAATATCCTCGTAGAAGTGCAGCAAACTACGAAGGTGGTTCTTGGTACTTAAAAGGTAGTTATGATCTTTAGGTAGCATGCAGTAATAAACTAGAACGGTCTAACTTGTTAGGCCGTTTTTTTTGTCTATCAAAATTGAATAAAGGGTAAAATGACAACACCAGAGAGTTTCGAAAAACTTAGGGAAGTCTATTTATTGCTCAATTCTAATAATATTGAGTTAGATATCGGTAATAAAACTAAAAAAGCTTTTTCATTAATGATTAAATCGCCTGAGATGGTTGCGGTAAATAATATAGTGGAATTAAGTAAACTAACCGAAATAAGTCCAGCATCAATTACTCGATTAACCAAATCACTTGGTTTTAATGGTTTTGTTTCATATCAAAAGGTATTTAGAGAGCGTTCTAAAATTAGAGATAATTATTTTAGTCAAAAATTGGCGAAATTATCCGCTGAAAAACAGTTAACGGCTAAACAAATAATGCAAAAACAGCTCCAATCTACCGCGGAGAATATGATTGAGTGTATTAAAAGTAGTGACGAAGCGACCTTTGATAATGCCGCAGAATTGCTAGCTAACGCTAACCGAATCTTTATTTTTGGGCACAAACAAGCCTCGGCAATGGCTAATATCATTCGTTATGGATTGTGTCTTATTAGAGGCAACGTCAATACCTTAGGGCAATACGAACACGGATTAGCGATTGCTTTAGGACAAGTTAAAGCGAATGATCTGTTAGTTATCTTTAGTTCGGCACCTTACTCAAATTTAACGGTTGATATTTGTGCTATGGCTAGCAAAATTGGTTGTAGAATTTTAGCGATTACTGACTCGACCTTATCTCCATTGAATGAGCACGCGACAATATCTATTAAGATACCCACTACAGGTCAATACTTCACCAATAGCTTATCTGCCAATTGTATTTTTATCGAAAGCTTACTATGCATTGTTGCTCGCAAAATTGGTAACTCAGCAATCAAAAAGTTAGAGAAACACGAAGAATTACTAACTCAGTTAAATGCTAATTCTTAGTGTCTAATTAAGTCGCTCGTCAAGCAATGAATCCAGTCCTTATTCAAGTAGTTAAACTAGCTAAAACTCTTTGATTTATAGAGGCTTTTTGGGTAAACTTGCGCCAGAATTTTATCAATGCAGATTGTGGCGTCTTTTAATGCCAATTTGCGAACTCTAAAGCACTGTAAATTAACGGGTAATTCCTTAAACACAGTGCTTTTGTTGTTTTTGGAGCTGTTGTAAAAAATGCCAATTATTACTTTACCCGATGGAAGTAAGCGAGAATTTGATGCAGACGTTACTGTCTATCAAGTCGCTGCTGATATCGGTCCTGGGCTTGCTAAAGCTGCTCTTGCTGGTCGTGTGAACGGCGAACTAGTTGATACAAGTTACATTATCAATTCTGATTCTGAATTGTCGTTGATTACCGAACGTGATGATGAAGGTTTAGAAGTTATTAGGCATTCCTGTGCTCATTTGTTAGCGCAAGCGGTACAAAGTTTATTTCCAAAAGCTCAGGTGACTATTGGTCCTGTTATAGATAACGGGTTTTTCTATGATTTCGCATTCTCAAGACCCTTTACGCCGGATGATTTAGAAGCGATAGAAAAGAAAATGGCTGAAATTGCCAAACAAGATTTACCGGTTGAACGTTCAACCATGACTCGTGATGAAGCGAGCAAGTTTTTTAGCGAAATGGGCGAGTCCTATAAAGCAGAAATTATAGAAAGTATTCCAGAAGGAGAGGAATTATCACTTTATCGTCAAGGTGATTTTATTGATTTATGTCGCGGTCCTCATGTACCTAGCACTGGAAAAATCAAAGCTTTTAAATTGATGAAATTGGCAGGCGCTTATTGGCGCGGCGATTCCAATAACGAAATGCTTCAACGAATTTATGGCACCTGTTGGGCTAGCAAAAAAGATTTAAAGAAATACCTTTTTAGATTGGAAGAAGCAGAAAAACGTGACCACCGCAAAATTGGAAAGCAATTAGAGTTGTTTCATTTTCAAGAAGATGCGCCAGGAATGGTTTTTTGGCATGCTAACGGATGGAGTATTTTTAAAGAGTTAGAGCGTTATATTCGAATAGTCACCACTAATACGGATTATCAAGAAGTGAAAACGCCTCAAATTATGGATCGTAGTCTTTGGGAGAAATCGGGTCATTGGGATAAATACCATGACGGAATGTTCTCGACTGAGTCAGAAAATAGAGTTTATGCTATTAAACCCATGAATTGTCCCGGACATATACAAATATTTAATCAAGGGCTTAAATCCTACCGTGATTTGCCTTTACGTATGGCAGAGTTCGGCTCTTGTCATCGAAACGAACCTTCTGGATCTTTGCATGGATTGATGCGAGTCAGGGCATTTACGCAGGACGATGCTCATGTATTTTGTACTGAAGATCAAGTTCAAGACGAAGTTTGTCATTTGATTGATACCATTTACAATGTTTATGCCGATTTTGGTTTTGAGAATATTGAGATTAAACTTTCAACTCGACCTGAAAAAAGAGTGGGATCAGATGAATCTTGGGATCAAGCCGAGGAAGCATTAAAAGCATCTTTAGAATCTAAAAATATTGACTATGAATTATTGCCAGGTGAAGGCGCCTTTTACGGTCCTAAAATAGAATTTTCTCTTAGAGATTGTTTAGATAGAGTTTGGCAATGTGGCACAGTGCAATTAGATTTTTCAATGCCAGGAAGATTAGATGCTGAATATGTTTCAGAAGATGGTTCTAAGAAAACGCCTGTAATGATTCATCGAGCAATTTTGGGATCGTTAGAACGTTTTATCGGTATTTTAATCGAGGAATATGCGGGTAAATTCCCTACTTGGTTAGCACCTATACAAGCAGTAATTATGAATATTACTGACAAACAAGCGGAATTTGTGCAAAAAAGTGTTAAAATATTGAAAACTCAGGGCTTTAGAGTGAATTCGGACTTGAGAAATGAGAAAATCGGCTTTAAAATTCGTCAGCATACATTGCAACGAGTTCCTTACCTCCTAGTAGTGGGTGATCGAGAGGTTGAAACTGGAACTGTATCGGTCAGATCTAGAGCAGGAAAAGATTTGGGAAGTATGAGCTTAGATGAGTTTCAGCTATTGTTGAAAGCTGATATTAAGAATTTAGCAAGAAAAGAAGCAAAAGAATAACGACAAGAATAAGGTTAGAATTTATGCTCTGGGGCTACCAGCCACCGTAGTGATAAAATTCTTAGTTTTTTAATAAAAGAGGAATAAAAACATCAAAAGAGCAAAGCCAAAAATGGCGGTGAAGGTAAAACGTTCCACCATTAATGAAGACATAACATCACCAAAAGTTCGATTAATTGACCACGATGGTGAATCAAAAGGGATCGTTGATATAGCCGACGCACTTGTTGTGGCAAAAGCAGCTAGTATGGATTTGGTAGAAATATCACCAAATGCTGAACCACCCGTTTGTAAAGTCATGGATTATGGCAAGTATGTGTTTGAGGCAAAGAAGGCGAAAGCTGCTGCTAAAAAGAAACAAACAGTGGTTCATGTTAAAGAAATTAAGTTTAGACCGGGAACGGATATCGGCGATTACAATATTAAGCTTCGTAAATTACGCGAATTTTTAGAGATCGGTGATAAAACGAAGATTACGGTACGTTTTAGAGGCCGAGAAATGGCTCATAAAGAGATTGGTACTGAGTTAATGAAACGAGTCTCGAAAGATTTAGAGGAGTTTGGCGATGTTGAGTCATTTCCCAAGCAGGAAGGGCGTCAAATGACGATGGTTGTAGCGCCTAAGAAAAAGAAATAGCAAAACATTTCACTCTCCCCCTAACCCCCTCCCGTCAAGGGAGGGGGGATAAATTCCCTCCACCTTGACGGGGGAGGGTTAGGGAGGGGGTGAAATACTTAAGGTGACTTGATTGTTTGAGTTTTATTAAACTATTCAACGATTCGCTGAACAGTAGTAAAAGAATTTAAAACGTTTATCGTTTTAAAAAAGCTAGTCACAAGGTTTTTGGCAACCCGAAGACTAGTTCGTGAGAAAAGTTAGGTTGATTTTTATTAGTCATTTTACTTTTCTTTTATTTAAACACTGATAGGTAGTTAACGGCATAGAAGCATTTTTTGTTTCAAATTGCGACCTACAGCTGACAATTGGAGTAACAAGAATGCCAAAGATGAAAACTGATAGTGGCGCTGCAAAGCGTTTCAAAAGAACAGGTGGTGGTGGATTTAAACATGCTCAATCGCATCGTCGTCACATTCTGACTAAGAAGAGTACAAAGCGAAAGCGTCATTTGCGTGATATGCAAATGGTTGCAGCTTGCGATGTCCGACAGCTGGATCGCCAGCTTCCTTACGTTTAAGAATGGGAGTGATATAAAATGCCTAGAGTAAAACGCGGTGTTACCGCTAGAAAAAGCCACAAGAAAGTTCTAAAAGCAGCCAAAGGTTATTATGGTGCTCGTAGTCGCGTATACCGCGTTGCAAAGCAAGCTGTAACTAAAGCTGGTCAATATGCATATCGAGATCGTCGTCAGCGTAAGCGTCAATTCAGAGCACTCTGGATCCAACGTATTAATGCTGAAGCGCGTGTAAGCGGTTTGTCATATAGTTTATTTATCAATGGTCTTAAAAAAGCATCTATCGGAATTGATCGTAAGATCCTTGCTGATATCGCTGTATTCGACAAGCTTGCATTTGCAGCGCTTGTTGAAAAAGCAAAAGCGGCGCTCGCTTAAGATCGTATTTTATTGATCTAACAAATACTAAGGGATTTCTTTTAGCGTAAGTTGGATATCAGTAGAATATTGAAAGGAGTAGGGCTTTTGCTCTACTCCTTTTTTTATGTCCAAGGATGGACTGTATACCACAAAGAGCCACGGATGGCGGTGTGGCGATGTCCATGGATGGACTGTCAGGATTTTGTTCCAGACAAATCCTAAGTAGCTACATCCGTGTAGGCAATGTCACAAGGAGCCAGGACGGTGATGTGACGACCGAAAATTTAATTCCCCTCTTTGCGAAGAGGGGCTAGGGGAGATTTAAGATTTTATGTCAAACGCTATTGAAGAGCTACTGAGTAGAGGCCTAAATGCGGCTGAAGACGCCAGTGATTTAAAAGCTTTAGAGCTAGTAAAAGTCGAGTTTTTGGGTAAGAAAGGGCTTTTAACTACCCAGCTGAAAGCGTTAGGGCAGTTACCGGCGGAAGAGCGTCCAATCCAAGGCGCAGCCATTAATAAAGCAAAAAAAGAAATTCAATTTAAAATTGATTCAATTAAATCAAATTTTGAAAAACTAGCAATCGCCGATCAATTGGCAAATGAATCGATAGACGTAACATTACCAGGCAGAAATAGTGAGTTGGGTGGTTTACATCCAGTCAATAGAACGTTAGAGCGTATCGTTGATTATTTCTCACAAATTGGTTTTGGGGTTGAAGAAGGTCCCGAAGTAGAAGATGATTTTCATAATTTTGAAGCTTTGAATATTCCCGGCCATCACCCAGCGAGAGCCATGCATGATACTTTTTATTTTGGTGATGGATCACTGCTTAGAACTCATACTTCTCCGGTTCAAATTAGAACCATGGAAAGAGTTTCACCGCCGGTAAGAATAATTGCTCCCGGCCGTGTTTACCGTTGTGATTCAGATTTAACCCATACCCCGATGTTTCATCAAGTTGAAGGATTGCTAGTCGATAGAACCACATCATTTTCTGACCTAAAAGGTGTTTTGGATGAATTTTTGAAACACTTTTTCGAAAATGAAAAGTTAAAAGTAAGATTTCGACCTTCCTATTTCCCATTCACTGAGCCTTCTGCGGAAGTCGATATTGCTTGTGTGATGTGTGCTGGAAAGGGCTGTCGAGTTTGTTCAAACACAGGTTGGTTAGAAATATTAGGCTCTGGAATGGTTCACCCTAATGTCCTTGAGTCTTCGGGGATCGATAGCGAAGAGTTTACTGGCTATGCGTTTGGCATGGGAGTCGAAAGAATGACCATGTTGCGATATGGCGTTAATGATTTAAGACTGTTCTTTGAAAATGATTTACGATTTTTACAGCAGTTTAACTAAAAAGCCAAAGAAGAATTATTGGATTAATAAATGAAAATAAGTGAAAAATGGTTAAGAACTTGGGTTAACCCTAAAATTTCTACCGATGAATTGGTTGTGAAGCTAACCATGGCGGGCCTTGAGGTTGATGGTACTGAAAGTTTGGGCGCTGATTTAGCTGGTGTGTTGGTTGGTGAAATTGTAGAAACCTCTCAACATCCAGAAGCAGACAAACTGAAAATCTGCATGGTTGATGTTGGTCAAGATGAAAAATTGCAAATTATTTGCGGTGCGCCTAATGCGCGAGAGTCTATAAAAGTCRCAGTTGCTGTTATCGGGTGCGTATTGCCAGGTGATTTTAAAATCWAAAAGGCTAAATTACGAGGCGTGCCATCGTTTGGAATGCTTTGCTCAGGAAAAGAATTAGAATTATCTAATGAACAAGACGGCATTATTGAGCTTTCTCAAAACGCCGTTGTTGGTGAGGAATTAATCGAACATTTAGGTTTAAAAGACACCGCCATCGATATTGACTTAACCCCAAATCGAGGTGATTGTTTGGGTATTAAGGGCGTAGCAACAGAAGTTGGCGTATTAACTCAATCAGTAGTGAAGCCGGTCGAGATCCCTCCTGTAAAAGCGACGACTAATGACGTTATAAAGGTTAAATTGACCGCACCTAAAGCCAATCCTCGATTTGTATCACGTATCATTTCGAAGATTGATATCAGCGCCAAAACGCCAGAATGGATGACCGCACGTTTATTAGCATCTGATATTCGCTCTATTGACCCCGTGGTTGATGTGACGAACTACGTGATGATGGAGCTAGGTCATCCGATGCATGCTTTTGATAGTGCGAAAGTTTCTGGGGAGTTAATTGTTCGTTATGCGACAGACGGTGAAGAAATTCTGCTATTAGACGATCAAACGATCAAACTAAAAAGCAATACCTTAGTAGTCGCAGATGAAGCCAAAGCTTTGTCCATTGCTGGCATTATGGGCGGAAAAGAGTCAGGCGTTAGCTCAAGCACTAAAGATATTATTTTAGAATCCGCTCACTGGGATCCAATTGAAATCGCGGGAAAAGCAAGAAGCTACGGATTACATACCGATGCATCCCATCGATTTGAGAGAGGCGTCGATTTTGAGGCATGTGCTCAGACTATTGAAAGAGCTACAAAGTTACTATTAGACATTGTCGGCGGTGAAGCGGGGCCCATTAATGACGTCATTGATAAAGAGCATTTCCCTCAAATTAGAACAGTCAAGTTAAGACGCGCTAGAATCGAAAGGCTGTTAGGCATTCAAATGCCTGATGAACAGGTCGTAGATATACTGAATCGACTTGAAATGTTTACTAAAGATGTCGAAGATGGTTGGTTGGTGACAGTGCCTTCTGCTCGTTTTGATATCAGCATAGAAGCTGACTTAATCGAAGAGTTAGTGCGGATCTATGGATACAATAATATTCCTAGTCGTAAGCCAATGGGCGAGCTGACGATGATTAGAAAGCCTGAAAAACGCATTGAAAAACTTAAAATTGCTAAATTATTGGCAAATAGAGGTTACCAAGAAGCGATCACCTATAGTTTTGTAGATAAACAATCACAGCAAATTGTTGATCCAAAAATCGAGCCTCTGCCATTACTGAATCCAATCTCTGCAGAGTTAGCAGTTATGCGAAGCTCATTGTGGCCAGGATTATTAAAGGTCATCGCTTACAATCAAAAAAGACAACAAGATTCAGTTAAAATATTTGAAATGGGTTTGAAGTTTGTACCAACTGAAGAAGGTCTAGTACAAACGCCTGTCATCGCAGGAGCAATTAGCGGTAGAAACAAATCAGAAAATTGGGAAGCTAAGAATGATAAAGTTGATTTTTATGATCTTAAAGCTGACTTAGAAGCGATATTTACGCAGACTTCCAATCAATCACAATTTAGTTTTGTTGCGGCGCAACGCGAAGGTTTGCATCCTGGTCAAACCGCTGAGATATTAAGAAATGGTCAATCCTGTGGTTTTATCGGCAAATGCCATCCTGAGACACAGCAGTCATTTGATATAGGCGAGCCTGTTTATCTGTTTGAAGTGACCCTTAAAAGTGTTTCACAGCGTAAAATTCCGAAATTCAGCGCTTTGTCAAAATACCCTAAAATACGACGTGATATCGCTATTTTGGTTAAAGAAGACGTGACTTCTACGCAAATAGTTGATTTAATTGGACAAACAGCCAAAAATTGGCTAAACAGTATAGTAATATTTGATATTTACCGCGGTAAAGGAATAGAAGACGGCTACAAAAGTGTAGCCATTGGTTTCACTCTACAGCGATCTGACAGAACTTTTAAAGAGTCTGAGATTGCAAAAACGATGGATAGAGTGATCTCCGCGATGCAACAAAAACTCGGTGCAGTTTTGAGGGATTAGCTTGTGGCATTAACAAAAGCTGAAATGGCAGAAAAATTGTTTGATGACTTAGGTCTCAATAAACGTGAAGCCAAAGAAATGGTAGAAGGATTTTTTGATGAAATCAGAAATTCTCTCTCTAGTAATGATCAAGTCAAAATGTCTGGTTTCGGAAATTTTGATCTACGTGATAAAAAACAAAGACCAGGAAGAAATCCCAAAACAGGCGAAGAGATCCCCATTAGCGCTCGTCGTGTGGTAACCTTTCGTCCAGGTCAAAAATTAAAAGCAAGAGTTGAAGCATATGCTGGAAGCAAGTAATAATAACGAGTTAGCGCCTATACCCGACAAGCGTTATTTCACCATTGGTGAAGTGAGCGAGTTATGTTTGGTTAAGCCTCATGTATTACGTTATTGGGAGCAGGAATTTCCTCAATTGAGCCCTGTAAAAAGGCGTGGTAATCGTCGTTATTATCAACGTGAAGATGTTTTAGTTATTAGAGAAATACGTGAACTTCTTTATGATCAGGGTTTTACTATTGGTGGAGCAAGACTTCAGTTAGAATCGGGCAATGACTCAACGGATCCAAAGGCTATTCAAGCAATCATTACTGATCTAGAAGGGGTTTTAAAGATATTAGCAGCTTAACACTAAAACTTATTTAAAATCACCTATCATCTCTTGCAAAGTGTTTAAATTCGGGTAAAATCTCGGCTCGCGAAATAGTAATCACGTCTCGCGAAAACAGAAAGTTTTTGCATATTTAAATCTTAGTAGTTCATTAAAAAAATCGGAATGTGGCGCAGCCTGGTAGCGCACTTGTTCGGGGTACAAGTGGTCGGAGGTTCGAATCCTCTCATTCCGACCAATTTATTAGAGATAAGTGAAATTTTTCGTTAATTTTTACTTGTAATACACTCATTAAAACCCCACATAGTTATCGGAATACAAACACTTTCGTTTTTCTTATATTCCTCATTTTTTTTACACAGAAAAACTAATTTATAGTTTTCATAAAGCATCAATTCGGAGTGCGACATGAGAGAGTTACTCGTAATAGCTGACCAAGATAACGGTCAAAACCCTGCCTTTTTACATGCCTTAGAAATTGCTAAAAATACCAACGCAAAAATCGAATTTGTTGGTTTTGTACATGCAGCGGGTGTAGATAGTTCAGAAATTTTAACCTCTACAGAAAAACGGAGAGTGCATCACAAGTTTATCGATGATAAACAAGCTGAAATGGACGCTTTTTTAAAGACAGTAGATACCAATGGCGTTAAGTTAAACGTCGATGTTGTTTGGGAGCGTAGTTTTGATCGCTGGGTTACAGCCCGATGTGAGCAAAAATCTTTCGATTTGATTTTAAAAAC
>NVTT01000072.1 GCA_002401655.1 Gammaproteobacteria bacterium
GTCCAGTGCTGATATCTGGCTTAACTTTAGGTTGGCGCCGAAATCTTTTTCAAACTTGTCAGCAGCAATCGCCACATCAGCTAAGACCGACTTGAGAGTGCGTATATGCTCAATCGCTTCTGCTTGCCATGCATTTGACCAATCTCGATTACCTAGAATATCAAAACTTGAAGAATTAACGCCTTCTATATCTGTGTACACAATCGCAAGTTTTTTAGCTCTCTTCAAAAAACCATCAAATTCGTCAGCATTGATACGAGTATCTAATTTACCCTCTACTGCATCGTTGATTAAATTTTCTACCTGAATTTGAGCGTTAACCACTTCTGTTTCATCTGACCATTCAACCGCGGTTCCTAAATAATTGTTTTCTTCGTCAAATAAAGCGATGGCGGTTAAACCAAAGGTTAAAACACCGACAGATATTTTAGTGCTGTAGGGTAAGTTTTCAGGTTGCAATAAATTTCTCTGGTGCGCTGGATTAGCATGAAAACTATCAAAATTTGTACCAACACATTTAGCCACAGAAAAGACAGGTAATGCTTTTTGGATCTCTTTTTCTCGTCTACTTAGCATTTTTTCTAATGACGGATTCATATAGTTAATAACGCCGTCTGCATCTGCCATCATAAGATTTGTAGTCATGCCTTGAGTAGCAGAAACCAATCGACCGATTTCAATTTGAGCATCTACTTGGCTGGTCACATTCTCCCACTCTAAACTTGAACCTACATAAGTTCCCGAACCATCCATTATCGCGGCAACATTTAAACGAACGGTTTGATCGCCTAGTTTGATATTCGTTTGATACGGAAGGTTTGCCGGATCGTCTAATATTTTTCGTTGATGCGCTGGATTTGCGTGGAAGTCATCGATGCATTTTCCCATCATAAAGTCTCTATCAGCACTAAAATCAGACCAAATCCCTTTCATCACTGGTTCTAAAGTCTTTAATAGAGTTTCGGTTGCAGGATTCATGTAGGTAATCAATAAATCTCTATCGACCATCATCGTCGCCGTCGCCGAGCCTGCCATCGCGCCTTCCATTCGTGCAATTTCGTTTTTTGATGCGACTTCAGCCGTCACATCCGCCCACTCTAAACTGGAACCCACGTATTCGCCTGATGCATCCACTATCGCCGCCACATTTAATCGAACAGTTTTCACGCCGAGTTTAATATTGGTTTGGTAAGGTAAGTTAGCTGGATCGCCTAATATTTTTCTCTGATGCGCAGGATTGGCATGGAAGTCATCAATGCATTTGCCTATCATGTAATCACTAGTTGCTTCGAAATCACTCCATATTTCCTTCAAAGTAGGTTCTAATGCTTTTAATAGAAGATTCGTCGCATTATTTAAATAGGTGATCTTTAAATCTCTATCTACCATCATCATTGCAGTTTCTGATGACGCTGAAGCTTGTGCTAGCATTGCATTTAGTTCTGAATTTGAATCGCTCATATTTGATCCTTCGCTTGTTTGGTTTATTTGCTTACTTTCGTTTGTTAAGTTTAATTCGTTTTCAATTGAATCTTCTTCGTTACTCATGGTGAATCCTTATCGCTAATTCTGAACTTTAACTATTCAGTTAATTCTTCTAARTTAATTAATCTTTCTATATCTAATATRATGATCATTGATTCATTRATTTTGGTCATACCTTTGATATATTTKGTGTCAATTTTACTACCAAAATTAGGTGCTTTTTTCAAATTTTCATTACTCACATCGTAAACATCTGCAACGGCGTCAACAACAATACCAACAATACAAACTTGATCACTACCCGCCATTTTTGTTTGTAAAATAATGACTACAGTTGTATCTGTATAAGTGGCTTCTGGGTATTTAAAACGAACTCTAAGGTCAATGATGGGAACAATAGTTCCGCGCCAATCAATCACGCCTCTTATATATTCAGGCGTATTTGGCATTGGTCTAGGTTCTACCCATATATGGATTTCTTGCACCGCTAAAATATCAACGCCATATTCATCCTTACCCATTATAAAAGTTAAGAATTGTTGCTCTTGGCTATTACTTTCAGTTGATATTTTCTCTACTTTTTTATCTACCGTTTCAACCATGAGAAGCTCCAGTATAAGGGTGCTTGATTAAATCAAGGCTTAACAAGTTTGATAGTTCTAAAAGAGTAACTGCATGATCATCAACGGTCATAACCCCTGCCGTGAAGCGTGAATCTATACCACTACCATAATCAGGTACTTCGGAAATGTTTGATTCTTGAAAATTAAACACATCTGAAACACCGTCTACCACACAACCCATTAATCTTTCTTTTTCGCCATTTTTTGTTTTAAGAATAACCACTACAGTGGTATCTGAATATTGAGCGTTCTTAAAACTAAAACGATTTCTCAAATCCATAACTGGAACAATTGTTCCTCGCAAATTAAGTACGCCTTTAATATAGACCGGAGCATTAGGCAGAAACGTTGGATTATCCCAACCACGAATTTCTTGAACACTTAATATATTAACCGCAAATTCTTCTCCACCCACATCAAAACTTAAAAACTGGGTTCCTTTAGATTCTTCTTCAGCTTCACGATTAATAGACGAGATATTTTCACTTTGCTCTTGTAAAATATCATGCAGTTCACTGCTCATCTTTTTATTCCTCAATATTTAAATCTTGGTAGATTTTTAATTTATTTTAAATACTCATTTTTTATGAGTTAAATATTCTTATGCAACTTTTTCCCGAACTGCCGTCGCTCTATCTGCAGAGCGTCTTGACAAACCTACAATATCAAGAATAAGCGAGACACGACCATCGCCTAAAATTGTTGCGCCAGAAACGCCTTGAATACACTTATAATGACTTTCTAAACTTTTTATGACTACTTGTTGCTGGCCTAAAAGCTCATCAATCTTGATGGCGATTTTTCTATTCTCTCCTTCAACAATAGCAATCAAACCTTCATTGGTTGATTGCTTTTCTGTTTTAATATCAAACTCATCGCGTAAATCTACAATTGGAATGTATTCATTGCCATTTTTATAAACTGGCATATTCCCCGCAATTTTTGTCAATTTGATACCTGCCAAAGGGATAGACTCAACTATAGAGGCAAGAGGGATAACGTAAATTTCATTGGCACAACGGATTAGTTGACCATCTAATATAGCTAAAGTTAATGGCAATCTAATCGTGAATTTTGTTCCTCTACCAACGACTGATGAGATATCAACACTACCACCTAAATTATTGATATTTCGCTTAACCACATCAAGACCAACACCACGACCAGATACATCACTTACCACTTCAGCTGTAGAAAATCCTGGTTCCATGATTAACCCAATAATTTGCTCTTCGGGAATTTCGACACCTTCTTCAATCAAACCTTTTTCAACCGCTTTTGCATAAATTATATCTGGGTTAATACCACCGCCATTGTCTTCAATTTCTATGATGATATTTCCACCTTGGTGATAGGCATCTAAGGTGATCTTACCAACTCCTTGTTTGTTATTATCTGCACGTTGTTGATTTGATTCAATACCATGATCTATTGCGTTTCTAACCAAATGAGTAAGGGGATCACCAATTTGCTCCATGACTGTTTTGTCTAATTCTGTATCTTCGCCTTTTATGATCAAGTCAATATTTTTTCCTAGCTGAGCAGAAAGATCTCTTACCATTCTAGGCATTCGGTTAAATACAAAACCGATAGGCAACATGCGAATACGCATTACACTTTCTTGTAATTCCCGTGTGTTTGATTCTAATTCTCTTAAACCAGCAACTAACTGTTCCAATTTACTGACATCAAAATTTTCGCCTAATTCTCCGAGCATTGATTGAGTAATAACTAACTCACCAACAAGATCAATCAATGTATCGACTTTATCAATTCCGACTCTAATAGATGCACTTGAAGTGGACTTATTTGTGCTTTTAACGGCTTCTTTTTCTTTTTTGATTGGAACAAGCTTCTTTGAATCCGCTACTAACGGTTCTGTTTGTGCTTTTGTTTGAGTTGAAGCTTCTGAATTAATTTCTGATACTGTCGCTTTGGCATTATCACTTGTTTTTTCAGATTCGTTAGACGATGAATTGTTCAGTTGTTTCACTTCTAATAAACAATCATCATCAACCCATTCGAATACCGCTCTAATATCGGCTTCTGACTCTTGAGAATCTAGCTGCATGTCCCAAGAAACAAAACATAACTCAGGATCAAGCTCAACAAAATTAGGCACTTTAGTTAAATCTGCTTTGACGGTTAAAGTACCCAAGCCTTCTAACTCTTTAAACATTCGAACTGGTTCATTTCCCGTTTGTAAAATATAATTTTCAGGAACAAATTTTATAGAATATCCACCGTTAGAATTATCGTCATCTTTATTTGAAACGGATAAGGGTTCTTCTGAATTCTGATTAGGGGTATTTTGTTTATCGTCTGAGCTCTCATTTGAAAGCAACTGATTAAAGTAATCAACTAACTCAACGTAGTCATTATTCACATCATCACCATCTTGTAATTTATTTAACATCCCTCTCAAGCAGTCAACTGATTTTAAAAGTAAGTCAATAATTTCGCGGGTAATCTCTCGCTTACCTTCACGCATTTCATCTAACAAGGTTTCCATAACATGTGTGAATTCTGCCACTTGATTAAAGCCAAATGTCGCGCTTCCACCTTTAATAGAATGAGCCGCTCTAAAAATTGTATTGACGTTTTCAAGATCAGTATCTTCTTCTAAATTAAGAAGCTCTTGCTCCATAACATCGAGGCCTTCAAAACTTTCCTCAAAGAAAACTGCGTGAAATTGACTGAGATCGATTTCCATTGATTGAACCTTTAAAAATTAGTTAGATTAATTTAATAAAACCTTCAAAAGATCTTTTACATAGGTTGGAGTATTATCCAACCACCTTTTTAACTGTTGCCAGTAATTGTTCTGGATTAAATGGTTTTACAATCCATCCAGTAGCACCCGCGGCTCTGCCAGCTTGCTTTTTATCCGCAGATGATTCTGTGGTTAACATGAGTATAGGCGTAAATTTGAAATTTGGTAATTTGCGTAACTCACTGCACAACGTAATACCATCCATATTGGGCATGTTGACATCAGTAACGACCACATCAAACTTTGAGTTTTTTGCGATAGCTAAAGCTTTGACACCATCTTCCGCATCGACGACTTCAAATCCTGCGGACTTTAGTGTAAAAGTTACCATCTGTCGCATTGATGCAGAATCATCAACTGCTAATATTCTAGTCATTCATTTTCTCCATTAACTTTCTTGCTCAAAACTTTTTATCTAAATTATCTTATTTTGAAATTTTACATTGTTCGCCAAAATCACGATTTTAATTAGCTTTTATATTTATACAAAACCCAACGCTTCACTCATTCCAAGTTTGCTTACGGTTTCTAATAATTTATCACTTGGTTTTTGCCAAGTTACAGCGATGTCTTTCTCTTTCGCATATTGCATAAATGAATAAATAAGTTGCACACCGGCGGTGTCTGCGCGTTCAATCTTGTCAGCAATCAGTACAACATGAGGTTTCTTTTCAAGCGCAGTGGTCAGTCGTGGCTTAAGATCACCAACATGTACAATATCTAATGCACTTCCGAGATTGAGGGTCGTTTTATTAGCCATAATCATATCCATGATTTGTTGATTAAGAGATAAATTTAACGTAAAACTATCTGTAAATAAGGTATAGCAGATAATTCAATGGTTTGAGATATTATTTCCTTAATATTGATTAGTTATTCAAATCAAGAGCGTATTTAGTGAATAAGGATTAAACGGCTATTTTTGAGTTTCGTACAAAAGCTTGTGTCGTTAACTCATCTAACTGATTAGCTTCTTTACGATCTTTTATCAGTCTTTCCTTCGATTGTAAGTTAGTCATGACTTTACCAATAGCCTGGGCGCGACTATTTTTATTTTGCCAAGTTCCTTTTTTTTGATCAACGTTGTATTCACTGGCATCAACGGAATTACGCTGTTGATTAATCGCTACATTAAGTTTGTTTAGAAATAGGTGATATTGCTGTAGTTGTCCGCTAGACACACCAAGTTGAGATTTTTCACTTAACTTTACAAGGTATTCATCTCGGTATCCAATCAGCTGGCTGAGTTTGTTGATTTGGTCTTGTTTATCTTTGATCGAATCACCTAAATCTATGGCAGCATTTTTTTCAGTTTTATCGGCCATTCTTTTTATAGGTTGTAGTCTTTTTGATGCAGTCATGGCAACTTCCCAAATTTATTTGTATCCTAATCCGAACGATTCTAAAACGGTAGGCTTTATTGTTTCAGTTCGTTAGTTATAACTATGTACTTTCAATGCAAAGCTTTAGCATCATTTTTTGTAGGTTGTGCACGTTTCTTTGTGCCCACCATTGATGTTCATAATCCAGAATCTGTGGGCAGAACAAATTGCCCACCCTACTTTTGATCATTGCTGTATCGACTTTTAGTAGTTTTAATTTAACCTATGGAGCAAATATCCATAGTTGTTGAGTTCCGTTTGCTATAATTCCATCCGAACTCTTTAAGATTAGTACAGATTTAGCCAGTTTGCGTCATCATTTCTTCTAAAGTGTTAATGCTTTCTTCCATATCTACAGACTCGCTAATTCCTTGCGTTAAAAACTGCTTAATATGAGGCATAAACTCAATCGCTTCATCTAACGCAGGGTCACTTCCCCTTTGATATGCGCCTACCGTAATAAGATCTTTATTTTGTTGGTAAAGTGAATAGATATTCTTCAAATGATGAATAGCACTTTGGTGGGATTCTGAGGTAATTTGAGTCATGACTCGACTCACCGATGCTTCAATATCAATTGCAGGATAATGCCCAGAGTCTGCTAAATCTCTGCTCAAAACTAAATGGCCGTCTAATATAGCTCTAGCCGCATCGACTATTGGATCTTGTTGGTCGTCTCCCTCTGCTAAAACGGTATAAAAAGCGGTAATAGAACCGCCTCCGGTATCACCATTTCCAGCTCTTTCTACTAATTGAGGTAATAATGCAAAAACTGAGGGCGGATATCCCTTTGTAGCAGGAGGTTCGCCAATTGCTAGAGCGACTTCGCGTTGTGCTTGGCAAAAACGGGTTAACGAATCCATTAACAAAAGAACATTTTTCCCTTGATCTCTAAAATATTCGGCTACCGTAGTGGCGGCCATAGCGCCTTGAATTCTCATCAATGGCGAATTATCCGCCGGAACCGCAATCACAACGGCACGTTTTAGACCTTCCTCTCCTAAAATTTGCTCAATGAACTCTTTAACTTCTCTCCCCCTTTCACCAATGAGACCAACAACAATAATATCGGCCTCCGTATACTTGGTCATCATGCCGAGAAGTACACTTTTACCCACACCACTTCCCGCCATCAGCCCCATTCTTTGACCACGTCCAACGGTTAAAACGGAATTAATCGCTCTAACACCGACATCTAAAGGTTTACATACGGGTTGCCTATTGAGAGGGTTAATCGGTTCGGAAATTAATGGTCGTTTTTGAAAGCAATGTAACTCACCTTTACCATCTATCGGGTGACCTTCGGCATCCAAAACTCTTCCTAAGAGTGCATCACCAACCGGAAATTCAGCCGCGCGATTACAGGGAATGACCCGCGCACCAGGTCCAAGACCTTGAATTCGTCCAATAGGCATCAAGAAAATCTTCTCATCCGAAAACCCGACAACTTCAGCCTCTACAAAACCACCTAAACTAGATTCCACTAAACATCGCTCACCAATATTCACTCGACAACCAACGGCTTCTAGTGTCATACCAACCATTCTTGTTAAACGACCTTCTACTTGAATCGAGTTAGTCTTTTCTAGTGGTTTTTTAAATTGACTTAAAAAGCCTGCAAAGTCTTCATCTGTTTTCAAAATCAGTAATACCTCTTTTCAAAAAATACAGAAAAATAAAAAATAATCTCACCACAGAGAACACAGAGGTCACCGAGAAAAGAAAAAAGAAAAGATAGGAATGAATAGTTCTTAATTTACTCTAGGCTTGTATTAATATCTTTAACTCTGTGTTCTCTGTGCTCTCTGTGGTAGAAATCTTTTTTCTTTTAATCTTTTAATCTTTTAATCTTTTAAATTTTTATTCTTTTGTGTTCTTGCGGAAATCTTCTGCAGTTCTTTGCTCATCCATCATTTTGCTAAAGAGAACCGCAATTTGTTGATCAATTGACGCATCAATTTTAGAGTTGTTGGTTTTTATGATGCAACCACCGGGTTGCATAGATGGGTCTTCCAATAGCGACCAACTCTTATCAATAGATTGTTGATTAGTATTAGTTTCATTTGACTCAATTTTCGCGCTCTCGCCTAAAGACAAAGCTTCTCGAATAATACTTGCATCATCAGGATGTAATAAAATCTGAATGTCTTTAGAAGCGATGGGTAATAATTGCAAAGACTCTCGAATAATAGCGATTAATTGCGTAGGCTCTTGCTTTAATTCACGCCTTAATATCTGTTTTGCAATGGCAAAGGAAAGTTCTAATAACTCTCTTTGTGTATTCTCACCACATTCTTTCAGTGGCGTTTCTATTTCTTCAATAATATTTTTTAGTAAATGATTCTTTTTTTCGACTTCTTGAATTCCTGATTCCAGCCCTTCGCTTCGTCCTTTCTCAAAAGCTTCTGTATAGGCTTGGTCTTTTATTGTTTGAAGTTCTTCTGCGGTAATTAACTCTTCTGACTTTTCTTCTACAGCATCAATTTCAGTTTCTTTCTTTTCTTCTTGCCGAAAAACTCTAGCACCAGAAATATCAATAGCAGGAGCACGCCAGGGTTGATAGTTATCAACATTACGCAACAGTTTTATTGGCGCTTCTGATTTTGCTTTTTGAACCATATATTTTATACTCTAAGATTTATATATTAGTATTTAGGAGGACAGTTTTTGCTTGCGAGTTACTAATCGAAATAGAAACACTAAACCATCTCTTCACCACCACCGCCAAGCGCAATCTCACCCGAATCAGCTAATCGTCTTGCAATGGTTAAAATTTCTTTTTGTGCGGCTTCTACTTCACTCAATTTACAAGGTCCCATCGCTTCCAAATCATCTCGCATTAATTCAGCAGCACGTTTTGACATGTTTTTAAATATCTTTTCTTTGATTGATTCCTCGCAAGCTTTTAGCGCTACAATTAATGTATCCGTAGAAATTTCTCTTAATAAAGTTTGAATGCCACGATCATCAACAGACTCAAGATTATCAAACACAAACATTAAATCTTGAATGCTTTGAGCTAAATCTTCATCGGTTTCTTTAATCGAATCCATTATCATCGCTTCGCTAGCGCCATCCATAAAATTCATAATATCGGCGACTTGTTTAACCCCGCCAATTGCTTTTGCTTGCGATGCTCCACCTCCCAAAAATTGTTTTTCCATTATGTCGTTCAATTCTTGTAAAGCATCAGGTTGCACTGCTTCTAAGGCTGCAATTCTCATTGTTAAATCAACTCTAACTTTATCTGGCATTAATTTTAAAACTTCGGCAGCTTGATCAGGTTCAAGATAAGAAAGTATTATCGATTGTATTTGAGGATGTTCAAAGCGCACAACATCTGCAACCGAGCGCGCATCCATCCATTTTAAAGTATCCAAGCCTTTGGTATTTGCACCAGCAAGAATACGATCAATAATGCCACTGGCTTTATCATCACCTAAAGCATTTTTAAGCGTATTTCTTATATAATCTTCCGTTCCTATCCCAATTCCAGTCTGTTGTTCTACTTTTTCTAAAAATTCATTGACGACAGCTTCAACGGTTCCTTTACCAATATTCTTCAAGCTCGCCATACTCATACCTAACAATTGCACTTCCTTAGGCCCCATATGTTTGAGTACCTGAGCTGCAGTATCTTCTCCAAGCGAAAGCAATAAAACGGCGGCTTTTTCTACACCAGCTAATTTTGGTTCATCTTTTGTTTCAGTTGTTTCAGGCATTTTCTTCTTCCAACCATCCTTTTACAAGTTGTGCAACTAATGTTGGATTGTTTTCAACAACACTCTTTGCTTGTTCTAATTTTTTAACTTCGCCTACCGTTGGTGGTGGTAATTCTAAATTTTCATTCCCGGCTAAAGTTACTTTGTCATCCAACATTGAACCGGCGTTATCTAATCCCGAACCTAAATCACCTCCTAACTCTCCGCCTAAACTATCGTAGTTAGCTTCGTTTTCACTTGTTGATATAGGAGCATTAATTGGAGCTGGTACTTTTGATAAATTTTTGAATGCTGGCTTTAAAACCATAAAAATAATTAAAATACCTAAGATAAGTCCAACCATGGGTTTTAATAAGGTTTGAAATAATGCTTGCTCATGGAAAGCTAATGGTTCTGGATCAGGTAATATTTCGCCTGTTACAAAGGGAAAAGACTCAACACTAACAACATCGCCTCTTTGCACGTTAAATCCGATACTGGCTTGAATTAGTCGTCTGATCCTATCTAAATCATCGTTACTTCTTGCTACTCGAGCGTTACCCGTTTGTGAACCACCCTGTGCATCTGTAGCGGGTGCACTAACGTAATTCAAACCGATAGAAACACTTATTCTATCAATGATTCCGACCTGTGGTATGATATGACTAATGGTTGTATCTAAATCGTAATTTCTTTCGGCTTCTAACCGTTGATTTCTGTTGGAAGTGCGTTGGTTACCCTCTCCATCTTGTGTGGTTTCTGGAATAACAGATGCTCCTGGAGGTTGATTAGAAAGTGCTCCCGGTACGCCTTGAGCGACGCCCGAATCTCTCGTATCTTCAATCGTTCGCTCACTTCTAATTGCTGGAAGATCAGGATTAAAAGTTTGCATAGTTTGTTCTTTTCTAGTGAAATCCATATCGACATTCACTTGTACGGTGTATGCATCAACCCCAACAATTGGCGTGAGCAACTGCTCGATTCGATCTTTAATTTCTGCTTGTCTATCTCTAATAATATTTAGTTCTCGAGAACCATCAGCCTCTTTACTCGACATACTTCCTGAGTGGTAAAGACGACCGTATTGATCAGTAATAGTGACTCGACTTCGCTCTAAATTGGGAATACTACCGGCAATTAGATCGACCATAGAACCGCTTGTTTCATCGGAAATGGCGCCTCTCGAATACAAATTTAATAGAATGGAAGCACTGGGTTTTCTTCGGTTTTTAATGAATGACGATTCTTTAGGAATGGCAAGATGCACTTTTACCGCACGTACACCACTAAATTGCTCTAAGGTATTCTTTAATTCCCTTTCTTGACTGCGTAAAAGTCGCGCTTTCTCCATTCGTTGGGAAACACCAAAACCCACTTCTTTATCCAAATAAGACGTTGTAGACTGATCTTGAATAGAAACACCTTGGGAGCCTAGTTCAATCTTGATCATATTATATTGAGATTGAGGGACTAGAATTTTTCCATCGGTTCCCACTTTGTAGGGGATCTGTTGTTGTTCCAAATAATTAATAACATCCATTGATGCTTCTGCTTGCAAACTGGGTAAAGGACGCATCGGTGGATCATTTGACCAAAGCGCAATAAAAACGCCTAAAGCGATACTCGCAGCAATTGCGATTAAAATACCCACTTGTTTTAAAGGTTCTAAACTACTCATACCAGGTAATATGCCCGGTGGTTGTGAATCTAGGGAAACAAGATCTGTTGTTGCTTCTGCCACTATTTATAACTCCAAAATAATTAACACTTAAAACACTAAAACATTAAAACATTAAAACACTTAAAAAATCTCACCACAGAGGACACAGAGGACACCGAGGGAAGAAAAAAGACGACTTATCATAGCGACTACTTTTCTCTCAGATGTTTTTCCCTCTGTGTCCTCTGTGTCCTCTGTGGTGATAGTCTTTTGACTTTATCTTTTATCTTTTATCTTTTAATTTTTATTTTTATTAAATAGGCATATTCATAATATCTTGATAGGCCGAGACTATTTTATTTCTTACTTGCAAGGTTGCCTGAAAAGCAATTCCTGCTTTTTGTGAGGCTATCATTGCTTTTACCAAACTAACTCCCCCATCACCGGTTTCAATCTGAGATGCAAGTCTGCCCGATTCCATTTGTTGGTCGTTGACAGAATTGATGGCTCTAGTTAATAAATTTCCAAAGTCTGCACCAGTGCCATTAATATTTTGCACACCTGCATCCGACGCAAATGACGCACCAGACTTTGCAACCTTATTAAGTGATTGCATTTGCTGTAATAGTTGTTGTTGATCCATACCGATTCGCATTTTTTATTCCTCAGAACAATCTTCAATCTAGTTTGTTTAAGCGTAGGATTTTTTATTGGGTATTTCGTAACCCGAATCACGCATTTTGGCTAATTTATAACGTAATGTTCTTGCACTAATCCCTAACTGCTCTGCTACTTCTTTCTTTTTTCCAGAACATTGCTTTAGAGACTCAATGATCAATTGATATTCATGTTGACGCATATCACTTCCTAATTGTTTCTCATCGCGGTTGTTTTCATTACGACCAGCGTCATCGAGACTATTGCGATCACGACCATCAAGATAGGAAATCCCTGACAAACTGTTTGACAATTCATTTGGTACAAACTGACTAGTATCAAAACCTACATTTAGACTTTCAAAAATAATATCCGTATCATTCACTATTTTACTATTTGCCAGTACTGCAATTCGTTGCATTAAATTGTCAAGTTCACGAACATTACCTGGCCATGCATATTGATTGAGTTTTTTAATCGCTGATTGGCTAAAGGTTATTTCTTCATTTTGAGGATCATTACTAGACAGACCACATGACTTTGCATATTGATTAAGAAGGCGTGTTGCCAAAGGGGCAATATCTGCCACTCTTTCTCTTAATGATAAACAACGAATGGGGAAAACATTAAGTCGATAATAGAGATCTTCTCTAAAACGTTTTTCTTTTACCTCCTTAACTAAATCTCGATTGGTTGTTGCAATCACTCGAACATCTAACTTAATCGTTTTCTTACCACCTAATCTCTCAACTTCTTTTTCCTGTAAAACACGAAGTATTTTTGCTTGTAACATAACGGGCATTTCTGAAATTTCATCCAGTAAAAGCGTTCCTCCCTGAGCTTGTTCAAATTTTCCAGCACAGGCTTGATGCGCACCAGTGAAAGCGCCCTTTTCATATCCAAACAAAGTGGCTTCCAACATATTTTCAGGGATAGCAGCACAATTAATCGCGACAAATTTTGATTGGCTCCTTTGAGATTGCTCATGTATGAATTGACTCAAAACTTCTTTACCTGATCCGCTTTCACCCACTAGAAGTACAGTCGAACTTGTTTGAGCTATTTTTCGAGCATATTCAAATAAGTTTTTACTAGCAGGATCTTCTACAATAATTTTTGCCTCAATTTTATTGGGTAGATATTTTTCAATTAATTTAGTCAATCTTTTTGGTTCAAAAGGTTTTTCTAAATAATCACAAGCGCCTAACTTCATTACTTCTATAGCGTCTTTAATTTCAGCAAAAGCGGTCATTAAAACGACGGGAAGATGACGATCATTTTTTCTAATAAATTTCAACAAATCAACACCGGACATAGATTTCATTTGTACATCTGTTATCACTAAATCAGGCTTAAATTTATTCAGAGTAGCCACTGCGGATTCTGCATCTTCAACGGCTGTCACATCAAAACCGGCAACTTCTAAGCTAGCTACCAAAGCACTTCTTAATGCAAAATCATCCTCAACAACTAACAATTGACTAGTCATTTACAACAACCTCTTCTTTGATAGAATTAGAAAGCTCGTTGGCTAAACAAGCCTTGTTTGTTATTGGTAGTTTTATTTTAAATGCGCTACCAAGACCAATTGATGACTTAAGAGCTATATTGCCTCCATGTTCTATAATTACTCCTCTTACAATCGCTAAGCCTAATCCGTTGCCATTACTTTTAGTGGTATAGAAAGGTTCAAAAGCTTGTTGCTGTTGTAGTTTAGTCATACCGATGCCTTTATCGATAACTTCGATAATTAAGGAGCTATGATTGATTTTGTTTTTTGTTGTTTTTTCACAGACAACATTTAATTTCACTTTGATGCTTTGTTCTGGTTTACTGGCTGCTAATCCATTTTCAACTAAGTTAGAAATAACGCCAATCAGATCATCTAAATTTCCTGACAAATAGTGTTCTTCTGGATGACTTTTGTTTCTTAGGTTTTTACTTTCAATTTTGTTAGCATAAATCCATTCAACTCTATTTTTGGGTTCTATACTATTTTTTAGATTGTCAAATAATTGCGTAATGGAAACCACCTGCTTTTGCTTTCGTTCTCCTCTTACAAACTGCAACATGTCATGGATTTGTCTATCCATAAATTTCAATCTTTCCATTAGATTTTTAGAAAATGATTTTATTTGTTTTGGATCAAGATTCGATTCGTTAATATGAGAACCGTAAATCATTGCGGCTGACAGTGGCGTTCTAATTTGGTGTGCAAGCGATGCAATCATTTTACCCATACTAGAAAGTTTATTATTTTGACTTAACTTATCTTGTAAGCGTCTAGTCTTTGTTAGATCGGTCAATACGATCATTTGACCAGGCTCTGGTGATAATCCAGTGGTTTCAATGTGAATTTTTCGACCGTCTTTTAAAGAAACTTGGTGTCCATCATCAGCTTGCGGAGAGAAAGCTCTTTCGATAACGTTAACCCACGCTTCGCCTAATAATGGTCGACCCAAAATATCAATAGCGACTTTATTACAATCACAAACTAGTCCTTTATTATCCAGTAACACTACGCCCGAGGGTAAGATGTCGAGAAGATTATCCAAACGTTTGTTAATTTTATCATTTTCAGATTGCAGTTCTATTTTTTCATTTGTTACCAATAGATGTCTATTTTCAGCATCGTCTAACTGCCCGCTGAGCTCTTCCACTTTTACTTCAATGTTTTGAAACGAGTCAGCAAAAGCTTGTGATAATTGGCTCAAGTCCGACATCACATTCTTTGCTTGTTTTTGGCTATCAGTTAGCTTGGATAATATAGAAACCGAGTGAGATACGGAATCTGGGCGAGTTGAATTAAACACTTTATTATTTTTAAAAGTGTCTTCGGTTCTTGTATCGATTTGTTTTACCGAGTCTATCTGTTTTAATAGTGCCATACTTTTTACTCTTTTTGATATTCGCTTTTTCAAACGTGTTAAACGTTTTTATTACCTTAATATCATTAGAGCAATTACTGTGCCTATTTTATTTTACGTTGTTTATCAAAGGGTTAGCTTGTGATTGGTACAAAAAAAAAGCCAGTGTCAATTAACTGGCTTTTTGTAAATCATATTTTCGCATTTTTTCTACTAGTGTTGTGCGCCGCATACCGAGTCTTTTTGCGGCTCTAGCTACAATCCAATCTTCTTCTGACAATGCTTGTTCAATATAGGAAATTTCAAATTTCTTTACAAACTCTTTTAAGTTAACCCCATTTTCAGGCAAAGTATTGGAAATAGAATTAACATCTATTGGCGTAATTTTTGAGTCTAATTCCTCACGTCTTTCGGCAAGTTGTGGTTTTGAATAGGCTGTCAATCCTTCAGTATTTTGATAATCGCTAGGCAGATCTTTTACATCAACCACACCATAAGGATAAAGAATACACAATCGCTCCATCAGGTTTGCCAATTCTCTAACATTGCCAGGCCACTGACATTTCATTAGTGATTGAATCGCATTAGGACTTAATCTAACTGAGCCTCTTTTATCATTTTCTAATCGAGCAATAAGTTCATTAACTAATAAAGGCATGTCTTCACTTCTTATTCTCAATGAAGGCATCTCAATGGGAAAAACATTCAACCGATAAAAAAGATCTTCTCTAAAACGATTTTCTTTAACTTCAACATCCAAATTACGGTGAGTCGCGGCTATAATTCGAACGTTAACTTTTATTGATTGATTGCCACCGACTCTTTCAAAAGTCCGCTCTTGTATAACGCGCAATAACTTCACTTGCATGGGCATCGGCATATCACCAATTTCATCCAAAAAGATAGTTCCACCATCAGCTAATTCAAAACGACCTTTACGTGTTGACAAAGCCCCTGTAAAAGCTCCTTTTTCATGACCAAATAATTCGCTCTCAAGTAACTCGGCAGGAATCGCTCCACAGTTAATTGGTACAAARGGTTTTTCMGCTCTATCAGAAAGRTAATGTAAATTTCGRGCRGCGACTTCTTTACCSGTTCCTGATTCRCCTAAAATCAAAACAGTTGCATCYGTATTAGCAACTTGCTCGATTAATTTTCTTATATCCTGCATTGGCTGACTTTGTCCAACCATGCTACGGAARAGTTCTAGYGATTTTGATTTTTGCTTGAGCGCATGACTATTTTCTCKRCARAATTGRCAAGTATGAATAACTTCTAAGACTTGATTATGGCGAAGTGGCCAAACAATRCGTTCGACAACCTGCTCAGCKARATCTTGWGCGACATTTCCGGTGAARGGTAAATCATCCAACATAACAATCGGCATAGATGGRTCRAAYTGRTTAATTTCTTTWAGTARGTTAGASACRTTRTCATARTGTTTAAGCTCYCCTATTARAATACCAACCAAWGTTTCAGGCTCTTGAAAACGWGTATTCCAATTWTCRCTRGTTCTTTCTATACATGATTCRCCAATAAAYTCAAAAATAACCTTTAGATCATGACTTCTACTTACATTATCATCTATGACCATCAACTGCTTGTTTGTGTACATTCAACTTCCTTAGATCGATTAACGTCGATTTTTATTATAATAATTTCCATTTTTAGAATCATAATCGTACAATAAATAACCAAAAACTAGTTACAAATTAACAACATAGTTAGGTTTTAGTCGATAAAATTGATATTGTCAAAGTTTTGGCGGAATTTATTTGAAATAATTATTGAAGGTGAGTGACACTGGCAATTATTTGCCTAAAAGAATGGTAGTTAATTGCCGTTAGTCTCTACCGCGTCCTGCTAACGAGACATACCTACGTCCTGTAGGCCGTCTCTACCGCGTCCTGCTAACGAGACATACCTACGTCCTGTAGGCAAAGAAAAGGGGTCGACTTGCGACCCCTTACCGTACGACTGAAGTTAAGCGYTKRGTGGCYGTTCTCAGCRACCACCWKACTTARWTCTTCKMGTKRAWGCCTYWYAAATAAGCTGTTCTCAGCAACCYAYYYAWTWAACWTCAMYWTWSNTCCTAAGARCAAAACCWYTATAAGTATTAGGAGATTTATCATGGGTAATGATTTMTTTCGCAAATATTTATATTGGYTAYTGTAWKMMAWGCAATCASCRTGCCAATWAWWKRNTNACGTTTKKWNATCATMNCTTTAWGTMAWYWRWWTYTRWWGWCWTTAACTGCTGCAAATAAGCGCCATAGCCCGTATTCTTATAGAACTCTATCTGCTTATTTAAAACAGATTCATTTATCCATCCTTTCATGTAAGCAATTTCTTCTAAACAAGCAATTTTTAATCCCTGACGTTTTTCTATGGTTT
>NVTT01000073.1 GCA_002401655.1 Gammaproteobacteria bacterium
GTGGCGGTAAGCGGCTAGCCTTCTCAGAGGGCTAGCTCAATACACCCTTATAGGGTGCAATCAAAACCACGTTCTTAGAACGTGGATATTTACTTTTTTAATGCTTGAATGACAATTTCAGTAAAAACATCATCAAAAAAGTCTTTTCCTGACGCATTAAATGAAACCACAATTTCACTATTAATGGCCGTGAGCAATGCTAAATCAATGATGAGATGGTTGAAGACATATAACGTAATATCTCTTATTAAATCCGACTCCTCCGCTATTGGGATAAATTTGAAAGGAGGAATTAACGTTCCATCTGGTTTTTGCCATCGGATTAGCGCTTCCGCACCACAAATATTACCAGTAATCATTGATATTTTTGGCTGATAAAAAAGAACGAACTCTTCATTATCCATTGCCTGTTTTATATCTTTGATTGTGATTTTTTTATCGGTATTTGACATCAATAAACTCATCTAGATGATTTGTTGAGTGTGAGAACTCTTAAAAGAGTTAACTTCCTTTCATCTATTAAATGTAGCCTACAGCATTGATAAGTCAATAGGTTACTGACTATTTAAGGGCCTTGGATATAGATCTGCTGACTATAAAATATACTGGTTCAGTCTTTGTTCAGTCAGTTTTTGTTTAAATAACGACATTGTTTGCAAGTTTGTTCGTTATAAGAATAGATAATAAAATTTAAACAAAAATAAATGTTACGAATTTAAAGTAATACGAGGAATTGACATGAAACTGAATTTACTAATAAGCATTCTATTGATTACATTAACAAGTACAGATATTTTTGCTGATGATATTAATAAATTAGAAAGCTACAAAAAATCAATGGTTACCAACGGTGTAAGTGCTTCTAGTTTAAAATTTTCAGAAAAGGAAGTCTTTGTCTTAAGCCGCAATGCTGACGCGTCGATCACTAGACGAGTTAATTTAATTGAAAGTAAATTAATACAAAGGCTAAAAGCTAGTGCTTCAGCACAAAATATTAGCGCTAAAACTCGACCACAATATCCTCAAAAAGCATCCAACATAGATGGCTTTAGCTTTTACTCTGCCAATGCTTATTTAAATTATGATTTGGATGGTGATGGTTATTATAGTGACTTTACGATTGAATTTGATGCTGATTACGATGGTGGTTACGCTGATGTTTACGGTGTTCTTTATTATTCAAAAAATGGAGGGCCTTGGATTGAGTATTTTGAAACTGACGTGTTTGAAATACACCTAAATGATGCTAGCGATGATTATCAAGTGACGTCTCGTTTAATCACTGATTTTCCAACCAGTGATTATGATATCCTGATTGATTTATATGAGTATGGTTTTTCCGGAATTGTTGCGACCATTAGTTCGGATGATACACAAAACTTGTTTGGCCTACCTTTAGAAGATGAAGCACATGAATTGAATTCTAATGCGAGTCAAATTACTTATGTGGCATCCACAATCAGCCATGATGCTGATGGAGATAACTTTTACACAGATTTAACTTTAGAATATGATATCAGCACGGTTTATTCAGGTGATTTAGTTTATGCAGAAGTGATATTAACTAATAGTGATGAGCTTTGGAGTCAGACTTTATTAACGGATAACTTTGTTTTAGGTAATCAAACAGAGTTTATTGATTTGATCTTAAATGCAGGTTATCCCGCAGGATGGTACGATGTTCAGATCAATTTAATTAATAGTTACACGGGTGAAATTATTGCCAACGCCGCTCAAGATTTTACCTCGCTGGCATCTTTAAAATTAGAGTCGGTAGATAATGATAACCATTACGATACGCCTTCTGCGAGTGGAGGTAGTGTTAATAACGGTGCTGATTCGTATGAAAATGGTGGCGGTGCGATATCCGGTTACTTTTTATTCTTATTCTTTTTAATTGGTGTCTATATTAAAAGTATTAGGGACTTTAGTTTAAAAGAACAAAAAAGCAACTCGATAAGTAATGGATCTAATAGCTCTGATAGATAAAATCAGGTCAACAACACGCCAGCTCAAAACTAATGGGCTGGCTTATTGGCGATTTTTTATGGTGCTCATTAAAACGCATAAAATGAATATTAGATCGGTGTTTGCCACAACTAAATTCAGGAAAAATACTTCTTGAATCCGTTGTCAGCTTTATTCTTATTAATTGATTCTCAGTTCCTTTCAGATCTAGCATAAAGTTGCCTAAAGGCGCTGTCTCTGCTGTCCATTTGGTCTTATCTCTAATTAAACGCAATATGACATTGATGCTAGTTTCAACCCCGTTGATATCTGCAATCCATTGATTCAACATTTCTTGTCTTTCGCTATGATTTTTGTTCATAAATAAAAATAGATCGGGACAGTCAAATTGGCAATTCCCGCCGGGTATACTGCTTCTTTGCTTAACTGAAGTAATGAACGAATCTTTGCGTACCTTATCGCCAAACTTGCCTTCATAATTTAAAGTCCAATGATGAAGTTGAGTGAGTTGTTTTAAAAAATTATCAAGTTTACTGACTTCGACATTGGGGTTTTCTTTAAGCATTTTAAAATATTCAATATATCGAGCAAGCTCTTTAATTAATTCGGCGCGTGAATCTCCCGCCTCCAACATTTCTAATATTTCGAACAGGTATTTTAATGCATGCAGATGATTTTCTGCATTGAGGGAAAGCGTGTTTGACTTAAAGCTTTTAAACAAAGATTCTAATCGTAAGAATCGTCTAATATTTTCTTTAAGCGGATATTCAAAAAGTAATATCTCATTGTCCATATGGATTCATTTCACTATTAAATCGATTGATAAAATGTATGCAGATTGCTAACTTGTTTTTTTACATCTTTTTTAGTTTTATTATTATCAATAACATCATCAGCCAGCGCAAGTTTTTCTTTAAGGCTTGACTGATTGTTAATGATAGCGAGAGCATCTTCTTTTGAGCGACCATCGCGACTAATAATGCGTTCAATTTGCCGTTCTTGTTCTGTTTTTACTACCAGTATTCTGTCAATAAAAGAGCGCAATCGTGAGGGAACCTCAGAACCTTTATCAATCAATAACGGAATATCCAAAATAACATATTGTGATTTAACCTTTGAAAGTTGTTGTTTCATTTCTAGGTTAACTAAAGGGTGACTGTATTGATTTAGCCAATTGAGTTGTACTGGATCTGAGAAAACTATCTTGCCTAATGCTTTTCTATTTAGCTCGCCGTTATTATCAATAATCTTCTTGCCAAAGTGCTCAATAAGAGGAATTAAGTGTTTTGATTTCGCTCTAAATAAGTTTTTCGCAATTTGATCGGCATCGATTATTTCAATACCAAGCTCCAAAAAATAGTGACTAACTAAAGATTTTCCACTGGCGATACCGCCTGTTAATCCTATCTTTAGCATTTTAATGCAAACCAGAAAATACAAGATATTGATTAATTAACCAGTCACCCCAAACCCAACTAATCCAACCCGCAACGGCCAAATAAGGGCCAAAAGGGATTTTTGTTTCTTTGCCTTTTCCCTGTATAAGCAAAAGTAAACCACCCAAAATGGCGCCAACACCAGCGGAAAGAACAATAGTTAGTAAGACTTTTTCCCAGCCCATAAAAGCGCCGATAACCGCTAAAAGTTTGAAATCGCCATATCCCATCCCTTCTTTACCCGTGATTATTTTGAATAACCAATACACGCTCCAAAGCGATAGATACCCCACAATAGCGCCAATTAACGATGCTTCTAGTGGAATGTAAAGATTAAAATAAGCAACAAAAAGACCGAGCCAAACTAAGGGTAATGTCATGGTGTCGGGCAAAATTTGATGATCGATGTCGATAAAACTCAAGGCAATAAAGTAAGCCGTTACTATCAAAGCAATCGCTAAAGGCCAACCGAAGAGGAAATTTTGAGCCATAATAGCAAAACAAATTCCGGTTAAAAGTTCAATAAAGGGATAGCGCAGTGATATAGGTGTTTGACACCCTTTACATTTTCCTCTTAAAAATAAATAACTAATGATCGGAATATTTTCTAATCCCGATATTTTGTGATCACATTTTGGGCAAGCAGAGCGGGGTACAACCATGTTAAAGTTTTTAGGCTGTTTATCAAGTGGAGTGTCAGGCGCTTTAATTGTAAAACCGCGATCACTTAGAATCTCTTTGGCCATTTGTTCCCATTCTCTGAATAACATAATAGGGTAGCGATAAATGACAACGTTGAGAAAACTACCAACTAATAAACCAAAAATTAAGCAAAAAATAGTTAGAACCATTTGGTTTGTTTCTAATACGTAAAAGAGTATGTCCACTTTTTTGTCCACTTAAATTAGCTAATCTACTTAGCCTAGTTTGCACTCGTAATTGGGTTTATCACTTAATTTGGTTTATTGTTGTCATTAGAAAGAATTAGAAACCTTTAGAAACAAAAAAGGCTGGATAAACCAGCCTCAGTCTCTTGATATTCCTTATTTTAAACGACTTGACCCATTTGGAATATAGGTAGATACATGGCAATGATTAATCCACCAACTAATACACCTAAAACGGCCATGATAATGGGTTCAAGAAGCGAACTTAAACCATCGACCATATCATCTACTTGTTGTTCGTAAATATCAGCCACTTTGCTAAGCATGGCATCTATAGAGCCTGATTCTTCGCCAATAGCGACCATTTGTACAACCATATTAGGAAAAACGCCGGTAGATTGCATGGCCATATTCATTTGCATTCCAGTGGTTACATCATCTCGGATACTATGAATGGCATCTCGATATAACGCATTTCCAGAAGCACCAGCAGCCGAACCAAGTGCTTCAACTAATGGCACACCTGCGGCAAAGGTTGTAGCAAGGGTTCTGGTAAATCGAGCAATCGCTGCTTTATGCAGTATCTCACCAACTATAGGTGCTTTTAGCATGATTTTGTCTTGTCTATCTCGCATCGTTTTAGATTTGGCTAACATGGCTTTATAGGTCATACCAATCGCAATCCCGCCAAACAAAAACATCCACCAAAATTCGACCATAAAGTCAGAAAGACCGACAACAAACTGCGTGAAGGCCGGTAGCTCAGCGCCAAAACTGGTAAATATTTCTTCAAATTGTGGAACCACTTTAATTAACAGTATACTAGTAACAATTGCGGCTATAACAACAACAGCAATTGGGTAGTTAAGCGCCTTTTTAATTTTAGATTTTAACGCTTCACTTTTTTCTTTATAAATCGCTATTCTATCTAGCATTCCTTCCAGTGAGCCAGATTGTTCACCCGCATCAACCAGATCACAAAATAAATCATCAAAATGTTTAGGATGTTTCCTAAGTGAATCAGCCATCGTTTGACCTGATTCTATATCTGTTTTAATTCCCAGTAAAAGATCTTGCACGGAGCGTTTCTCATTACCCCGACCAATGATGTCAAATGATTGAACTAACGGTACGCCAGCTTTCATCATGGTTGCAATTTGGCGAGAAAATAAGGCGACATCCGCGACTTCGACAGGTTTTCCTTTACCTCCACCAAATAGTGGTTGAGCGATTTTATTAACTTTTATCGGGCTTATGCCCTGTTTTCTCAATTGGGCTTTAATCACAGCCGAAGTCTCAGCTGTCATTTCTCCCTTCATTTTTTGCCCTTTTTTATCCGCACCCTCCCACTTAAACTGATGTTGTTTAGGTGCTTTACCGGCCTTAGAATTCTTTCTTAGGGCTCTTTTTTTTTCTATTGCTTGAACAGCCATAATTTTTCCTTGGTCTTACTGTAAATATATGAGCGAATCGAGGAAGGTCGGAGTCACCCATCATTAATTTTGTCAATTATTCAAATAGTCAGTTCGCAATCAAAATTTGATAATATTCTAGGTTAGCGCGATTCCGACACCTTTTATATTTTCTTTTAGAACTAATTCTGAGTGACACGATTAATTTCTTCTAATGAAGTCACGCCTTGTATCACTTTTAACAATGCCGATTCATGTAAGTCTTTAACACCTTCTTTTTCAGCTTGATTGGCGATATCCAGAGCATTACCACCTTCCATTAGAATTTGTCCCATCACCTTAGAAAATTTCATGACTTGATATACGCCAACACGTCCTTTATAGCCGTTTACACATTTATCACAACCGACTGGTTCATATAATTTAAATGTTCCTAACACATCATCTTGAAAACCACGTTCTTTCATTACCTCATCCGGTAACTTAACTTCACTTTTGCATATCTCGCATAGTCGTCTAACGAGTCGCTGGGCAATGACAAGGTTGACACTGGTTGCAATATTAAATGCTGGAACGCCCATATTGATCATTCGAGTAATTGTTTCGGGAGCACTGTTAGTATGTAATGTTGATAGTACTAAGTGACCCGTTTGAGCAGCCTTGATAGCAATCTCAGCAGTTTCAAGATCACGAATTTCCCCCACTAAGACGATATCTGGATCTTGTCGTAAAAAAGAACGTAATGCTGAAGCAAATGTTAATCCTTGTTTTGGATTGACGTTAACCTGGTTAACACCCTCAAGGTTAATTTCGACAGGATCTTCTGCAGTAGATATATTGGTTTCCACGGTATTAATGATATTAACTGCCGTGTAAAGTGAAACGGTTTTACCACTACCGGTTGGTCCTGTTACCAAAACCATTCCCTGTGGCTTATGAATCGCTTCCATAAACAGAGCTTTTTGTTCTGGTTCATAACCTAAAACATCAATGCCTAACTTGGCAGCCGCAGAGTCTAAAATACGCATTACTATTTTTTCACCAAATAGTGTGGGTAGAGTACTAACACGAAAATCGATCGATTTAGTTTTAGATAATTTTAATTTGATACGACCATCTTGAGGCACACGTTTTTCAGAAATGTCGAGTCGTGACATTACTTTCAAACGTGCAGCTATTCGAACTGACAAATTAATCGGGGGGCTAGCAACCTCTGATAATATGCCATCAATTCTAAATCTTACGCGGTAACGTTTTTCATAGGGTTCAAAATGTAAATCAGATGCGCCTTTCTTAATTGCATCAAGGAGTATTTTGTTAACAAATCTTACAATGGGCGCTTCGTCGGCACCTTTGTCATCATCATCCCTATTCGCATTTTCATCAACGGTTTCGAGATCCATGTCTTCAAAGTCATCATCTCCGAAATTACCCATATCCTCACTTTCTTTTTCTTCGATAACTTTTTCAATGATGCTGGTGAGTTTGGTTTCTTCAATAAGAACTGCTTCGGTTGTTAAACCAGAATGAAACTTGAACTCGTCTAGTGCTGCAAGATTAGTTGGGTCTGAAACGCCTACGTATAATCTTTTTCCTCTTTTGAATAGAGGTATAGCGTGATGTTTTTTAATTAATGCTTCGCTTACTAAAGAAGTGGCTATTTGCTCAAAATCGATGGCATTAATGTCGAAAAGGGGTACACCAAACTCGGTGGAAGCTGCTACAGCGATTGAATTGGAGTCAGCATAATTATTTTCAACCAGATAGGTGACAAGGTTAACTTTATTCTTTTGGGCATTTGACACTGCATCCAAGGCTGAGTTTTCATCCAAAAAACCATCTTGAATCAGCTTTCGAGCTAAACCGCTTAAAATAACATTTGGTTGTGATGACGCCATGAATTTGTCTCAATTCTTACAAAAATAGCTTTGATTCGTTTAGTATAGTTTAAACAATACCCAATTTCTAATATATTTGCCTCGGAATAGCGATATATTAGCTTACAAAACAAACAGATATGATGTGAATCTCAAAACCAAATCAAGAGAACAATCGACATGTATTTCAAACGGTCTTATTTCTACCGGGCATTGTTTGATGTTGAACGCGGTTAGTTTGGTGCGTCCAAAAAGTTAGTTTTGAATTGACAAGGTTTAAACAAGATAACTACATATGACTATGTTAGCTAACATTTGCCCAAAATGGCGTAAAGGATCAATATGGAAACATTTAGGTCAAAAGATAGACAAAATCGATTTGGCGACTTGCTTATGAAGGCTCAAATTGAACCAGTTTGTATTAAGAGATACAATAAATCTACTGCTTATATGCTTTCCGCCAGTGGATTAGAAGAATTTCAAGAATACAAACTTCATGTTTTGTGCGAGAAGATTGCTAAAGGCATAAATAGTTTAGAAAAGGGTGATCTACTTGATGGTGATAAAGTCTTCGATGAATTAATGGAACTTGCTAATGGCTAAAGTTGTATTCACTCCAGAATCGAAATCAGATCTAAAAAATATAATTTGTTAAACGAAGGAAAAATGGGGGAATGTGCAAGCAATTGAGTATGTTTCAGGCTTGCGTAAGCAAACTTCATTATTGGCTCAAAAACCTGAAATTGGAAAGAACCGTGATGAATTGGCCGATGGTTTGAGCTGCCTTCCTTATGTCAGCCATATTGTTTATTACAGTCAAATCACTGATGGAATTGCCATTATCCGCTTCCTCCATAAACATCAAGATCCAACAACCCATTTGTTAGTATTGTCTACTAATTAGAGTGTCCAATAAATCTGACCCCCTTGGTCCATGACCACCTTGGTTCGGAAAGCAAATTTTGTTCAAAAAAAAAGAGGCTAAAATATAGCCTCTTTCATTTTGTTAGTTTTTACTATCTGCAGTTTGCAGGTAAGAAATTCACATCAATATTAGTATCTGAAAGAATGCCACCGTTTGTTGTAGCCAGACTGCAATTCCAAACAATAGAGCCAGTAGAATTACCATCGTCTATCTGCAATTCATTTATTGAAGGGAAATACGCAAGCCTAGTATTTGCCTGCAATTGAGAAATGCCACCTAAAGTAATTCTGATTTCACCATTAGCGCCTATAGCAACACCATCAATTTTATCAGTTAATATTTCCCCTGCAGCGACAGCTGCAACAATTGTGGCTGCATATCTTGCTATTCCAGCTTCTCCATCATCAGCAAACATTTCAGTTACACCTATTTTAAGAGCACTAGCGGCAATAGCTCCTTCAGTAACCTTTGCTCTAACCGTATAATCCTGATAAGCAGGGAGTGCAATCGCCGCTAAAATACCAATAATCGCAATAACAATCATTAGTTCAATCAGTGTAAAACCTTTTTGTAYTTTTTTCATGATAAAGACCTCTGTGTATTTAAATAAAAGTGTTTAGATTAATTCTACAAACATTCCGTAAAGCAAATTTTCTGTTGATTCCCTAGTCTGAAACTCAACGTCGATAAATAATGTATCAATATCAATTTAGACCATATTTTCAAAAAATCAATAAAGTAATTTAATAAAAATAGTACCAGCAAAAAATTAATCATCCTATTCTCTAGACATTAATCTAACTGAATCTAGATACTTAGTCATAAAGCAAAGCCAGTGCCAACTCTATAGATTATAGTTTTGTTACAAAAGTCCTTTTTATTCCATGGCAATCATTAGGAGTCTAACCCAAGTTATAAACTTACCGCAATTCAACTGGTTAGGATAATTTCGATTAGGTTATATATAGCATGCTTGTTTGGTAGAAATGAGATGTTCATCACATTGTAGTTGCTGAGTTTTCTTTGAAGGACATAAATATAAAGACTTTAAGTGACAAATTACGTCATATTAAATAGCGTAAGCTGTCACTTGAAAAATAACATTAAAGTTTTACAGAGCGTAAAGTAGGGGGAGTGGCATTTTTGATTCATTTATTTTGAACCTGAATACATATCAATGAACAGGCATCATCAAAAATTAAGTTGAAAAGCGCCCTTTGATTAAAGTTGTCATTGCTTTGCTATTATATGAGACGTCATATATGCTATCATACGGTATATGGAAATTATTATTGATACGAATATTCTAGTAGCTATTTTTCTTAGAGGGAATAGACAATCCTATAGTTACCAATTGTTAGCCAAATGTTTAGCTGGGGAATTTAAACCTCAGATTAGTAATGCGTTATTCAATGAATACCAAGAGGTTTTGTATCGAGATAGTGTAATGGCGTCAAGCATTTATTCAGTGAAAGAAAGGCGCTTGGTATTAGAGGAGTTATATTTTCGATCTGAATGGTCAAATATTTATTATTTATGGCGTCCCAATCTGCCCGATGAAGGGGATAATCACTTGATAGAGTTGGCGATTGCTAGTGGGACTAAATATATAGTGACAATGAATCACAGAGATTTTCGAGGAGAACTTAAAACAGGAATTCACATTGTCAAACCAAAAGAAATGTTAAATGAGGTGAAAAATGGCAACACTAACTTATAGAACCACAGATGAAAAACGAGTTAAATTACAAAAATTAGCGAAGAGTGCAGGTATTAGCGTGAATAGAATGATTGATGAATGGGCAACTTATGCCATTGCCGAAAGTGATGCTTTTTATCGGTTTCAAATAATGGCAGAAAATGGAAAACAGCATCAAGGCGAGGCTATCAACATTTTAGATAGTAAGGCGCGGGATAAAGGTATGGAGGATTAGTTGCCTGTGGTTTGTTAGGGCCTATAAATAGAATTTATTACCAATCCCAAATAGAAAAAGGTAAGTACTCTTGTATAACTAACGTCTCTTTATTCAAGACGATAGTAGACGTTTTATAGGTAGTTCCTTGTAGTGGCAATAAAATTAAATTCTTGCTATTTTTATTGCGCTCAATAAAGTCTTCTAACAGTAACCTATGCTCTTTAGTTTTTGGCTTTAAATCAGCTAGTTGTGTTGAATTGGCCAGAATCTCATCTAAATTGTCTCTAATCGTATAATGACGCTCACCAACATTTTTGAAATTAACACCGGATGTAATTGATTTACTGCGTTCTTCCGCCGATCGAGCCATTTCCACATAACTCATAAAAGGGAATCCTTGAGGCTCATCTTTGAATCGTTCCATTGGAATATCAGCAATAAATGACTCTGACGCCACTACCACTTCAAATCGATCGACCACAAAAACATAACCAATCGGTCTTTGTTGGTAAATGGTATAGCCACCATAAGATAATGCACCTAATTGGAGTAGTGCTATTACGCTTAGATCGAGCATTAATCCTTTTTTGCCCGGTACGAATAAAACCAAGGTTAACAACGGACCCAAAATTGCATCAACGGGAATTAATATCTGCAAGCCTTCCCATACATCTTCAATTTCAAATAATACACCGGGATACCATAGCTGGGTTACGGCTACTAGAAATGCGCCAATAATTAATCCACTAAGAATTAAGTGAATGGAAAATGCTTTTAGTTTCGCTGGCAGGTGTTTCATTATTTTTGTACTTAAAATTGTCTTTAAATCAGCTATAATGTTAGCTTGCTATCTATTTAAATTCAATAACGCTCTCAACGATGCCTCAAATAGACTTTAATATTAAAATAACAGCTAAAGAACTAGAAAAATATTATGCGGGTACCGCTAAAATCATATCAGTGGTTGCTAATAATGGTCAAAGACTCCAGTTTCCTGCAAATTTAGTATTGCCCTATGTCACCCATTCAGGAATAAGTGGTCATTTTGTTTTGGATTATTCTTCTAACGGTAAAGCGAAAAGGTTAAGCAAGATAGATGAAACGCCAAAGACTTCTCAATTTAGTCAACAGGTCTAACCACTGGTTACTAGATCTTGCGTTTTTATCTCTCATTGGAATAATAAAAACAATAAATTATGTAATTAATAGTGTCAATTCTAAAACTTTCCCCTACAATTACAGTTAGTTAAAGAATATCACCATCAATTTTAAAAAATAAACATAAAAAGCTCTTTATCTTAAAGTAACGAAGCAGGGAACCTCCATGCCATATACAAAAAACCATCAAGATAGTGTTCTATTTAAAAGCGTCCTTAAATTAATTGAATCTAAATTTAATAAAAAAGATAGTGTTTTAGTCTCAGAGTTTGCACGATATTTTTGTATGAATATCAGCGACGGTGATATGGAACAGAAAACTGCGAATGATCTTTACTCTCTTATAGTGAGTTTRTGGCGYTTTATWAGTCAAAATAGTGATTCTGATAAGACCGCTATTAAGGTCTCCTCTCCAGAATTGGAAAATGATGGTTGGCAATCGAAACACAGTATTATTGAGCTGGTTCATCCTAATATGCCATTTATGGTTGATTCCGTCAGAATGGAATTAAATAGAATGAGTGTAGGCGTTCATTTGCACATTCATTTGCCCATGACAGTCGTGGTAGATAAATCAAATAAGTTGATCAAAATAGAACATCCTCATTCCAGCGATACAAAGCCTAAAATAACCCCGATGTTGATCGAAATTGATCGTCAAATAGATGAATCATCTTTAAATGAAATCAAACAAAATTTAGCGCTKGTTCTTTCCGAAGTTCAAGTAGTCGTTAATGATTGGAARGCGGTAAGAAYTAAACTWTACRRYGCCATTGAKCATATGAGCAAYTTGCCYMARAAAYTRGARAGTRATAAAAATACSGAAAGYCGAGACTTTCTAAARTGGATCAGTGGTAATCATTTTACTTTGTTAGGTTATGCCTATTTTGATTTGCAGGATGGTCAAAATGGTAAGGAGTTGAGCCCACAACTGGATACTTGTCTTGGGTTATACACTAAGAAAGATTGGCAACCTAAAACAGTAGTATTAGATGATTTACCAAAAGGCGCTAGAGATCTTATTTTAAAAACTGACAACTTAATGGTTTTAACTAAATTAAGTTCGGTATCTAAAGTCCATCGTCCTGCACATATCGATTATGTGGGCGTAAAAAGGATTGATGGTAAAGGTAAAATTATTGGTGAAGATCGATTTATTGGTCTGTATACATCAGCGGCTTATAATCTTAATCCGATGCATATTCCGGTGTTGCGTCAAAAAATTAACACGGTTCATGCGGAATCTGGGTTATCTGATTTTGAACATGACGGTAAAGCTTTAAAAAATATCTTGGAAACCTATCCTAGAGATGAACTTTTTCAAACGGGTTACGCTAATTTATTGGAAACATCGATTGGTATATTGCAAATGCAAGAGCGCCCAATCATTCGGTTATTTGTACGACAAGACCCCTACGGGCGATTTTTTTCCTGTCTCGTTTATGTACCTCGTGAACAATATAATACGGTTAATCGATTAAAAATTACCGACGTATTGTCTGAGGCACTTAACTCAAGTGGCAATATTCAGTTTACTACGACCTTTTCTGAATCAGTTTTATCTCGAATTCATTTTCTTGTGCCAGTGCATAATGCCGAAAAAGTGAAATTTGATATCAAAGCGATAGAGAATGACTTACAACAATGTACAAGAACTTGGGAAGATAATTTAAAAGAATCACTTAATTCGACTTATGGTGAAGCAGAAGGACAGCGGTTAGGTAAACGTTATGGAAATGCGTTTCAAGCCGGTTATAAAGATGATTCGACTATACCGACGGCCATGTTGGATATTAAACATATGGAATTGTTATCTGACGATAATGCGATGAGTATGTTGCTTTACCGTGCTCAAGAGGATGATGACTCTCATGTCAAGTTCAAATTGTTTTATCGAAATCAACCAAAGCCTTTATCTGAAATTATGCCGATGTTGGAAAATATGGGATTAAAAGTGATTGGTGAAACGCCGTTTAAAGTTAAACCGCTTGGTGGCGTTAATCGTTGGATCAGTGATTTTGAAATGACTCATGCTGGTAACCATTTGCTTAATCTAGAAGCGTTAAAGGATAAGTTTCAAGAGGCTTTTAGAGAAATTTGGTTAGGTGATGCTGAAAATGATGGTTTTAATCGATTAATTTTAAATGCTTCTTTGAGCTGGAGAGAGACATCGTTACTGAGAGCTTATGCTAAATATAAATGGCAAATAGGTTCTAGTTTTTCACAACGTTACATAGAGGATACGCTTGCAGCCTATCCTAAAATCACTCGTTTATTAGTTGATTATTTTAGCCAAAAATTTAATCCAGAAATTAAACGAGATGAGAAAAAAGTATCCGCCATTAATAAAAATATTAATAAAGAGCTAAATGGTGTATCAAACCTTGACCAAGATCGGATCTTTAATCGTTTTCTTGAGTTTATTGATAATACAGTGAGAACTAATTTCTTTCAAAATGATAAAAATGGTAAAGCAAAAAACTATATATCAATTAAATTAACACCGCAAAACATTACCGATATTCCATTGCCTGCTCCTATGTTTGAAATATTTGTTTATTCGCCATTGTTAGAAGGTGTTCATTTACGAGGCGGAAGAATCGCTCGAGGCGGTTTACGTTGGTCTGATCGTCGTGAAGACTTTAGAACAGAAATTTTAGGTCTAGTAAAAGCACAACAAGTTAAAAATTCTGTCATTGTTCCGGTTGGTGCAAAAGGTGGTTTTGTTTGTAAACGTAATTTGCAAGGATTAAGCCGTGATGAATTTATGGCGGAAGGAATTAAATGTTATAGAATTTTTATCAGCGCATTGTTAGACGTGACAGATAACCTAGTTAAAGGGGAACTTGTGCCACCGGTTGATGTAGTTCGGTTAGATGAAGATGATGCTTATTTGGTTGTAGCAGCGGATAAAGGCACAGCCACTTTTTCTGATATTGCTAATGGCATATCTGATGATTATAATTTCTGGTTAGGTGATGCATTTGCATCGGGCGGAAGCGTAGGTTATGACCATAAGAAAATGGGTATTACCGCTAAAGGTGCTTGGGAATCGGTCAAACGTCACTTTATGGAAATGGGAGTAGACAGCCAAAAGACGGATTTCACGGTAGTCGGTATCGGAGATATGGCGGGCGATGTTTTTGGAAATGGAATGTTATGCTCTGAACACATTCGTTTAATATCAGCGTTTAATCACTTGCATATTTTCATTGATCCAAACCCTGATTCAAAGAAAAGTTTTGCAGAAAGACAACGTCTTTTTGATCTGCCTCGTTCTAGTTGGGAAGACTATGATAAAAAACTGATTTCTAAAGGAGGTGGGATTTTTTCCCGTTCTGCAAAGTCTATCCCTTTGAGTGCTGAAATTAAGAAATGGCTTGGAATTAAAGCAGATAGTCTTCCACCTAATAAATTAATTAACGCAATTATAAAATCTGAAATTGATCTTTTATGGAATGGTGGAATTGGAACTTATATTAAAGCAACTAGTGAATCGCATAGTGATGTTGGTGACAGAGCTAATGATAATTTGCGCGTGAATGGCTGTGATTTAAAATGTAAAGTTATTGGTGAAGGCGGTAATTTAGGTGTGACTCAGTTAGGTCGTATTGAGTATATGAAAAATGGTGGTCGAGGTAATTCTGATTTTATTGATAATGCAGGCGGAGTCAATTGCTCGGATAATGAAGTCAATATTAAAATCCTTTTAAACCAAATTGTCGCCGATGGCGATTTGACAGAAAAACAACGAAATAAAGTTTTATTAAGTATGACTGATGAAGTGGGAGAAATTGTTTTAAGAGAAAATTTCTTGCAGGCACAAACTATCAGCGTTAGCGAAAGCCGAAGTGTCAAAATGGTTAAAGAATTGATGCGGTTTATTCATTGGATGGAAAAAGAAGGGAAAATTGATAGAGACTTAGAGTTTTTACCAAGTGATGAAGAGATGCTGGAAAGATTAGCGAAGGGCGAAGGATTAACTAGAGCCGAATTAGCTGTTCTTGCGGCATACGGAAAAATGATTTTGAAAGAAGATCTTTGCTGCCCTGAAGTTTCTAATGAAGCCTATTATGAAAATGAATTAGTTAATTACTTTCCAACAGCATTACGTAAAAAATACCGAGCTCAAATGCAAAATCATCCTTTGAAAAATGAAATCATTGCGATGCGGTTAGCCAATGAAATGGTTGATTATTTAGGCAGTAATTTTGCATTCAGAACCATTGATGAAACAGGCGCATTACCGTCGGATGTGGCTATCTGTTTTAGTTTAGCCAAAGAAATATTTGATATGCCAGCCATTTGGAAAGAAATTGAGGCGCTTGATCATTCCGTACCATCCGATGTCAGAAATGCAATGTTCTACCAAACTCAGCGTATGGTTCGCCGATGTACTCGCTGGTTCTTGAGGCATCGCAGAAAAAATCTTGCAATTACTGAAGGCGTTGAGTTTTTTAAGTCAGGGGTTATAGAGTTACGTAAGAATATTAAAAATGCTTTAGATACAGATGAAGTTGAAAATATAAATTCTGGAATTGTCAAATGGGTCAAGCAAGGCGTTTCAGAAGACTTAGCCACTAAAGTGAGCTATTTAAGCACCGTTTTTTCTGCGTTAGATATTGTTGAAGTTGCGACTATGACGGCCTTAAAAGTGTCTTTAGTTGGAGAAGTTTATTATAAGTTAGGCTCAAAACTTGAACTACATTGGTTCTTAGAGCAAATTACTAAGCAACCGGTAGATAATCATTGGCAAGCGTTTGCAAGAGCGACTTTCCGAGAGGATTTGGATTGGCAGCAACGTAGTTTAACTATTGCGGTTTTACATATGTCATCTGACGAGACTAATGCCGAAAAACGAATTAATTCATGGCTTGATGACAATAGCAATTTATTAGCTCGTTGGCAGCAAATGGTGGCTGATTTTAGAGCTAGCAGTCGTCACGAATTTGCTAAGTTTTCTGTAGCATTACGTGAATTATTGATATTAGTTCAAAGCAGTATTCGCGCTGCGGCTATTGCGAAAGAAGAAGAGCTCTAGGAGCTTGTCCTAGAGTAGGAAGCCTAATACGGAAATCCTATTTTCTGCGAGGGTTTAATGCCCTCGCAAATGATTATTTTTTGATTATTCACCATTCAACTTGAGATGGATCGCATAATTGGCGATAATCTCGCGATCACCTTTTATTAAACATTAAAACCACGTCCTGAGGACGTGGAGCAGGTTCGAGGCTATGGCCTTAAGAACCGAAGACTCTGCTCATGTAGTCTAAGTAATTG
>NVTT01000074.1 GCA_002401655.1 Gammaproteobacteria bacterium
ATGGAGTTTCACTTACAAACTCTGGATTGTTTGTAGTTTCCACTTCTTTCTCAAAACCTGTCGCAACTATTGTAATTTTTATGGGAATTCTAAAACAGGGTAATGAATGTTGACGACCTCGGAATTTGTCGCTTCAATTTCTGGTTGATTAGATGCAGCTCGGTTCGTTGTATCATTCTCTGTAAGGCTTTTATCGTAGATTTCTATGACTTTATCAATGCTACTGCTTAGTTGTGATTTAAGTTTACTCGCCTCGGAATGTAGATCACGATCTGGTTGATTCTCTTTTAACATTGTTCGCCAGTTAGTTTTATCGGCGATTAAATCTTTAAATGCCATTTCCACCATTCCAGACTGCTGTCTTGTTGCCACTTTATAAATAATAGTTGCTTGAGTCGCTCCCTGATCAATCCAGCGTATTGGTATTTGAGTATGTCGAGTAATGCCCACTTTTAAGCCCGATGTGTTGGATAAATACACGTAATGAGGCACAAAACAGTTACTTTGCCCCCATTCTGGCTCTCTACATGTACCCAAGTGATAATGGCACGTTTCCGGTTTCATAATGCACATATCGCATTGAGCTAGTTTTCTCATGCAAGGAAAACAATAGCCCTGTGAAAAACTTTTATTGGTCTTCTTTCCACAATGACTACAATTTATTTGTCCACCAAATTCAAGTTGAAACGTTTTACCGATATAAGGATTAAGGAATACTTCTTCATCTCCCACTGGAAGATAATAATTAACATTGGCACCAGGAACCACGTTTGCTTCTTCTGCCCCTGTTAATTCGACGCGCATTTTTTTTAATTTGCCAGTTAACATTATTTTCCTTATTATTTGATTAACTAAAATAGTAACCACCTATCATGCCAAATCTTAAACTAAAAATCACCTTTAAAAAGTACTCTTATGTACTCACTATTCTTTTATTTCAAATTAGCGTTAATCCACTGTTGTAAAAGACAAGAAAGTAGGCTGGCATCAAGAAACAATGTAACATCAGAAGTTAGAACGTCATTATCGCTATTACTTACCGGTCACTCAAATAAAAAGCCCTCCACTTGTTATTTTGTTGCATGGCGGTACTCAGAATATGATTAAACTATTTAATGAACATGCTTGATGACTTATCGAGTGGCTTCAGAATTATCGAATGAAGTCACTGCTGTAGCCTCATTTATTGCCAATTTAACGGAGGATTCAGAATGCCAATTACCTAAAAAACCCATCCCTATGTTAATTATGAATGCTTCAGACGACGCATTTATGCCTTGGAATGGCGGAGAAGTAAAAGGCAAAGGAGCTAAAGTACGAATATGAAGACAACGATCAAAGCGATCATTCACGGGTAGTCTCCATTTGTTATCCTGCTCTAAATCAATCTAAAAGAGCAAGCGCGGAAACTTGCTTATTCGAAATAATCGGCGGTGGGCACGTGACACCATCAATTAATCATCAAGCTCCCAATTAGATCCAAAAGAGAATTATTGGCTGGCAAAATAAAGATATAGAAGGTGCTAGGATTGCTTGGAAATTTTTTGAAAAGTTTTGAAATTAATTACATTTAAATTAGTTGCATTAGCCAGTTCAAGTCGTGTAATCTGCTCGACTATTTGGCACTTGTGAAAATAGGTTTTTCTGCAACAGGTTTCCAACGGTAATAAATTTTCGACTCCTCTGCTTCATCACAAGACCCACATCCACTGCCACACATTCCGCTAGTATCAATCTTTTGAACTCTACCTTTTTTATTCCACTGTTCGAGTAAACTGAGCATCAAGGTTTCGCTCACATGAAAATGTCGAGAAAGATCCATAAGCGAAACTTGTTCTCTTTCTATCAACAAATTTTTAATCTCAATTAACAAGTGACTACCGCGTCACTATTCAAATTAGAATTCAATTGTTTCCCACGATATTTAAGATAGAAAACATTAATGACATGTAACGTTAAAAAGAAAACAATCCAAGCACTTGCAGAGTATGGCGCAATAGAAAGCTGACCGAATTGATAAACTATCGTGGATAAACTGTAGGCCAAAAAGGTTGTCCATAAAACAGAAAAAATAGTCCAGCGAGCACCGGTTTCTTTAAAGGTTGCGCCAACCGCAGAAACGCAGGGGGCATATAAYAATATAAAYARAAGRTAACTAAAGGCTCCTAAAGGKCCRTCAAAWGARTTTYTGATCACMTCAAAYAAACCAATRTTAATGTCTTGHTCWTCGGCAATGGCTTGYTTRTCACTAACGTCAACATTAAYYCCYAAMGGATCDGWCCAAGMATCDGCGATAGCHGAAAAATTATCGGGYACKGTYTGYAATGCAAYACCTAGTTYCTTTTTCAAATTAAAGAGTTGCGCTTCTTGTTCATCTTCAACCTGTGACATATAAAGTGAATTAATCGTTGCCACCACAACTTCCTTTGCAAAAAGTCCTGTAAATAGTCCAACCGTAGCAGGCCAATTTTCTTCTTTAATTCCCATCGGTTTAAATGCTGGTGTGAGAGTTTTTCCGATATTAGTTAATACGGATTTTTCTTTATTTTCATTACCAAAACTAAAATCAGTCCCTAAAGAATTCAAAAAACTCAATATTACAACCACAATAACAATCATCTTTCCAGCACCTAAAACAAAGGACGTTAATTTCTCCCATGTTTTGATTAAAACGTTTCTAACTCGAGGAATATGATAGGGAGGAAGTTCCATAACAAAAGGCGTATTCTCGCCCGCTAAAATTGTTTTTTTAAGCAGTAACCCTGTCAAAATTGCAATTGCAATTCCAATAAGATAAAGGGCAAAAATTAAATTCTGTGCATTATCAGGAAAAAATATCGCTGCAAATAAAATATAAACAGGTAGTCGAGCACCACAAGAAATAAAAGGACTCATCATTACTGTCATAATTCTATCTTTTTCATATTCTAATGACCGAGTCGCATAGATTGCTGGAACGGTACAGCCCAAACCAACCATTAAAGGAATAAAGGATTTACCTGGTAAACCGATGGCTTGCATAAACCGATCCATTACAAAAGCGCCCCTCGCCAGATAACCCGAATCTTCAAGAACCGCTAAAAACAAATACAAACTGCCAATGATTGGAATAAAAGTAGAAACAACTTGAACCCCTCCTCCAACACCTTTTGCTAGTAGCGTAATTAACCATTCAGGGAAACCTAAACTTGATAACCAAATACCTCCTCCGTCCACTAATAACGCTTGCATTGTTAAGTCAAAAACATCAATCNAAGCACCGCCAAAGACAATCGTGAACATAAACATCAAGTAGGTTGCAAAAAGAAAAAGTGGAACGCCCAGGTATTTATTTAATACAACTTGATCAATTTTTGAAGATATAGATCTTGAAACACTGCCTTTCTTTTTAATACTTTTATCTATCCAAGAAAGAATTTTTTTATAACGAGCATCGGCGACTAAAATATCGATTTCATCACCGTATTTTTCAGCAATACGCCTTTGAATATTATTGATTTCGTCTTCAATCGATTTTTCAATTGGATATTGATGATCTTCCAAAAGCTTAATCGCTAGCCAATGATGATTATTTTTCTCTATTGAATTTTGAACACTATTTGAATGTTCATTCACTTCAGAATTTGCGTTTGCTAGAATCGTTAAAATAGATTGGTAATCAGTATCTAATTCCGAATCAAACTTTAACAGTGGTTGATTTAATTGTGCCTCCATCATTGACTTATTATTCAACTGATTGAGAATAAATTGTATGAGTTGCTCTCGAGAATTTGATTGACTAGCAACAATGGGGAAAATAGGGCAACTAGTTTGCTCAGATAGACTATTTATATCAATCAACAATTGGTTACTTTTTACAACATCCATCTTATTAATAACAATAATTAATGGTTTTCCGATTTCTAATAGTTGAGTGGTTAAATATAAATTGCGTTCTATGTTTGAGCCATCAATGATATTAACAATTAATTTAGCCTCGCCCGACAATATATAATTTCGAGCGATTTTTTCATCTAAAGCAATCGATTCATCGATAGCATCCAGAGAATAAGTTCCGGGTAAATCAACCACTTGAATACCCGTCATTTCATCTAAAAGGTGATTATCTTTGTTTTCTTTTATGAATTTTCTAGAAAATTTGACCAAGCCCGACTTTTTCTCAACGGTTACACCTGGCCAATTACCCACTTCTTGCTTTGCGCCGGTAAGAAGGTTAAATAGTGTCGTTTTACCAGAATTTGGATTTCCACATAACGCTATAATTGGATTACTATGCATTTTGAATGAGACTTCTGTAAATTTGGCAGAGGGATAACATATTTGAAAGGCGTGTTAGATTAAATGGCCTAAATTAATGGTGAAAACTAATTAAAAATGGCGTTTTCTAAACAGGCTGAACCATTATATTTTGAGCTTCATTTTGACGAAGACTAAGCGAAAAACCTCTTAAACTTAACTCAATGGGACCACCTAAAGGTGCCCTTCTGAGAATATTGACCTCAATACCAGGTGTTAAGCCCATAGATAGCAGTTTTTTCCTGAATACATTGCGCGAACCGCCTAAACTAAGGACTTTCGCTCTTTGTTTGATCGCTAATTCTGCTAAATTGTAATTCATAGAGGCTCCCAATTGCGAACAACTGTTTTCACGTTTGTTCATGTTAAAAAGAGCTTAGTTTAAACGAGAATGATTTGCAACTAGATTTGCAATTGATTTTCATTCTCTTGACTCAGGTCAATATTCAGAGCTTTCAAAGAGATGATGAGCGGAGTAATTCAGTTACTACCTCGGTTTCATTAATTATCAATTTATACACTCGATTATATTCAGATTCATTGATCTTATCGCCGGCATTTCCACCAAGTAACTGAACCAAAGTAGGGGTCGTATTGCTATGTCCCACAATTAATATATTGCCTTGTTTAGCTATCAAAGATTCTGAAAACTCTTTTAACTTTCTAGGATCATAATTTTGTATAGTCAAACCAAGTTCTTTTGCCAAAGGACTAGCTGTTTGCATTGTACGAGCATATTGAGTGGAATATATAATCTCAATATTCTTGTTTTTCAACATTTCAGCTAAGTTATTTGCTCGTGACCTCCCCTTTTCTGTCAAATCGGGATTATTACTATGACCTTTTTCTTTTTCAGCATGCCTTATAAGGTATATGGTTTTAATCACCTTAAGCGTGTTGATTTCATTAGCATAGGTGTTGGAAACAAAACTCAGGTTGATCACTATAACTGCAAATAGTGCTATGTGACGTGTAATAGTAGAGCTAATCATTTTATTTAACATTAATTGAATTACCGCCATATATTTCATTGAAAACATAGAATGGAGCATAGCGTATAGCTTGATAGAATCCAAAACATCTTTGTAATCTAGAATTTTTTATGGCCAAGTGCACTAAACTTTTGTAACACTATTGGCTATCAGGCTCTCTTTTCAATGTTATACTTAATTCACTAAGCTAGAAATAACTAGGAGCCTGTCCTAGCATCGATAGCATAAACGCTCCGTACACTATTTAGTAAAGGAACAACCTCTTGATACCTAGAGATCGCTCTTCTCAAATTTTGCAAATAGCATTACCCATCATCGGCGGAATGATGTCGCAAAACATACTAAATTTAGTCGATGCTGCAATGGTTGGTCAACTCGGGAAAGTCGAGTTAGCGGCTGTTGGCCTCGCTAGTTTTGTCAATTTTGTTGCTGCGGCAGTGTTTATGGGGTTTTCATCTGGTGTGCAGGCTATGGTTGCAAGAAGAATTGGCGAAGGAAATGAGTCAATTGCAGCTAATCCTTTAAATGGAGCATTATTACTCATTCTAATCGCGGCGATCCCAGCATCCTTTATATTAACCAGCTTCAGTACAGACATCATGGGATTTTTAAATGATGATGCTAATGTTGTTTTAACCGGTAGTGAATATCTTGATATGCGGTTAATTGGTATTATGGCGGTTGGTATGAATTTTAGTTTTAGAGGTTATCTAAGTGCTATAAAACTGACCCAATTCTATTTCAAGACCATCGTGATTATGCATATCGTCAACATATTCCTTAATTACGTTTTGATTTTTGGCAATTTAGGCTTTCCTGAAATGGGTGCTAAAGGCGCGGGCTTAGGAACCACCATTTCACTTTACGTAGGTATGTTTATTTACCTTTGGTTGACTATAAAACACACTAAAAAATACGGCTTTGGTTTACATTTACCCAAATTGGAAACGGTCAAACAATTGATCAAAATATCAATTCCCGCATCTCTTCAACAACTATTTTTTGCTTTAGGTTTTACCTTCTTATTTTGGATAGTCGGCAAAATTGGTACCGATGAATTAGCCGCCGCCCATGTATTGACCACTTTAACCCTTGTAGCGATACTTCCTTCGATTGGATTTGGTATGAGCGCCGCCACGTTAGTTGGACAGGCTTTAGGGCGTAAAGAAGTTGATGATGCTTATCGCTGGGCATGGGATACCTCAAAAATCGCATCTTTATTTGTTACATTAATCAGTTTGCCGATGTTTTTTATTCCCGAATTGCTTTTACGAATTTTTCTTCATGATGAGAATGTTATAGCGATTGCTAAATTGCCCCTTCAACTAGTTGGAATTGCGATTATTATTGATGCCTATAACTTAGTATTAATGTCGGCATTGCAAGGCGCGGGCGCAACAAAAGATGTCATGGTTGTAAGCATTGTTTGCCAATGGATGATCTTTTTACCTATCGCTTGGTTTATTGGACCTTATTTAGGGATGGGATTAACGGCTATCTGGCTGGTTCAAGGATTATATCGATTGTTTCAAGTCGGTTGGTTTGCGCTCCTATGGTATAAAAAAGATTGGGCAAAAATTGAAGTTTAACAAGGAGGCTTTCCGTAGTAGGCTTTCTATTCTCGAACAGGCTCCTAACCTTGTACTACCTCTAATAATAACTTAAAAGACCAAAAATCATGTCCGAAGATAATCAACATTCTTTTTTTCAACTAGTTCCCGACCAAGTTCTGGATGCTATTGAGTCGGTTGGGATAGAACCCCAAGCCGCATTACTGGCTCTTAATAGTTACGAAAATCGTGTTTACCAATTTCGTGATTACGATGAAAAAAAATACGTAGTAAAATTTTACCGGCCTAATCGTTGGACCGATGAGCAAATATTAGAAGAACATCATTTTACTTTGCAGTTAGCCGATAATGAAATCCCCGTTATTCCCCCTCTTATTTTTAACGGTGAATCCCTTCTAACCTATGCAGGCTTTCGATTTGCAATCTTTGAWTGTMGAGGYGGKCGAACACCWGAATTRGAAGACAAAAARACGYTAACTTGGATTGGWCGATTTATAGGTCGAATTCACGCTCTWGGAGAAAGTGAAAMATTCAAGCATCGYCCAGAATTAACGATYAAYAGTTTTGCAGARAAAAGTGCCGARTACTTATTAGGAAATAACTTTCTACCCAATCATATTGTACCTGCYTATGAAGCAATCTCTARYCARTTAATCGATCTCAGTAAACAGCGKTTTGATGAATTAGGCAAATACCCTTCTATTCGTCTYCATGGYGACTGCCAYCCGAGYAATGTTTTATGGACMGATGATGGWCCWCACTTTGTTGATTTTGATGACGCAAGAATGGGACCKGCCATTCAAGAYTTATGGATGTTAATTAATGAYGCKTCCGATAGAGARCTTTGGAATAAYCTWTTAGAGGGCTACGAAGACTTTATGGARTTTGATGATCGRCARTTTAAAATWATGGAACCKTTAAGAACAATAAGAATGATYCATTACAGTGCRTGGCTWGCMAGACGCTGGGAAGATCCAAGTTTTAAGCATAACTTTCCGTGGTTTAATACGGCGAGATACTGGGAAGAACATATTCTTTCTTTGAAAGAGCAATTGTCAGTAATGCAACATGGCTAACTTAAACTAAGCTATATTCAGGTAAAATTCAGTTTACATCCATTATGATTCAGCCAATCCAACTAATTAGTTTCACCGCCGGCTGGTATCCCATTTTCCAGTCTTTTTTTGATACTTCTCAAATTCCAACAATATAAAAATAAAATCTATATTKTASKMSAATARAAGRAATAAATTAAAATGAAAAGAACTCTGATTATTGTAATTACATTAGCCGTTATATTTGCGGTTGCATTGAATATTCCAGGTAATATAGAGTCTATACAGTCAAAAGAAAGCAAACTTCCGCCTATTCCAACATCATCAAAATTAGTAGAAGTCCATTTTTTAGATACGGCTCATTTTCAAACACCTGAAGCATTTACTGTCTCGGGTGGCTCTATTTTTAAGACTGCCGAAATGATTCATGGTGCAATACTGGTTACACATGAAAGCGATAGTTTTCTATTTGATACTGGACTAGGAGAAAATGTCGACTCGCAATTTAAACAAGATATGCCAGCATTTTTAGTCCCTTTCATGTCTTATCAAAAGGGGCAATCCGTTTTAGCTCAATTAAGTACAAATTCAAAGCTACCTAAACCGAATAAAATCATTTTAAGTCACGCACACTGGGATCATGCCAGTGGAATTATGGACTTTCCAGAACTAGATATATGGGTGACTAACGCAGAGCGAAATTATATGAAAGAAGAAGGTCCACCAGCTGTTTTTCCTTCTCAAGTCAGTTCACCAAGCATCAAATGGCGAACCTATTCTTTATCTGCAGATGATTATGCCGGTTTTTCAGATAGCCTAGATATTTACGATGATGGTACCGCTGTTCTGGTTAGCCTTTCTGGTCACTCTCCGGGTAGTGTTGGGTTATTTGTTAACACTAAAAAAGGAAAACGATACTTCTTTATCGGTGATGCTGTTTGGAATCTCGATGGTCTAGAAAAATTGAAATCTAAATTTTGGATATCGTCCTTCCTTGTTGATCATGATAAACAGAAAACAAATGCCATTGTCGCAAAAATAGTTGCTTTGGCAACAGTAAATCCTGAGTTAATCATTGTTCCTGCACATGACCGTAGAGCCTGGGAATAACTATAAAACTAAATGCAAATTAGATTAGATTATTTCAAAATCATTTCTGATATAATGACCACCCTGATAAAAACACAATTAAAAATCATGCCCAACTTAGTATTCAAACTTAACAGCGTACCTGATGATGAAGCGAATGAAGTTCGCCAACTGTTGGATGATGCTGAAATCAATTTTTATGAAACAGACTCTGGTCGTTGGGGCTTAGGTTATGCGGCTATTTGGACGAAAGATAAAGATTCACTTGATACTGCCAAAGCATTGATTAAAGAATACCAATTGAAACGTTACAATCGAGTGACTGAAGAACACCTAGCTATGGAAGAATCCGGCGAAAAAATATCAAGATTATCATTTTTCTTGACCTCCCCGATTCGTTTTTCAATCTTAATATTGTTTGCTGGACTACTGGGTTATTTTACCGTCATGCCATTCTTTTATTAAACGCCTATAAAACACAAACTCGTAGTCGAAAACATGCAAACTGATCCGGATAAACTGACAAAAGCTCATAATCAACTCACTCATTCTGAACAAAAAATAGTCGTGTCCCATACCCAACGAGAAAAAGATGATTGGTTCATTAATTCAATAATGATCGACGATTGTGATGTTCCATTTAAATTCAAGCGAAAAACCAAATACAAAACATTAATTAAAGGCCAAAGGATCAATTTGACCTTCTATCCACAAAAAGAAGTGATTGCTGGATTAGAATTTGAAGTGATGAAGGTTGTTCGAATAAAAATGGCTTAATTTTAGGGTTTAAACAATTTAAACCACTAGCCAACAATTTCAAGTAACTCAATGTCAAAAACAAGCGTTTCACATGGCCCAATAGAACCACCCGCACCATTTTCTCCGTAAGCTAATTCATAGGGAATGGTTAATTTCCATTTTGAACCTACAGGCATTAATTGTAATGCTTCGGTCCAACCGGCGATAACACCATTAACGGGAAACTCTGCTGGTTGACCTCTATCGTAGGAACTATCAAACATGGTACCGTCAATCAAAGTGCCGTGGTAGTGAGTCTTAACTTTTGAAGTTAATTTAGGAATATCTCCAGAACCTTTATTAATCACTTCATATTGAAGACCTGAGTTGGTCACGGTAACGCCAGCTTTCTTTTCATTATCCGCTAAATACTGTTTACCGGCTTCAAGCTTACCTTTTGATTGTTGTTGCTGCTTATTTTTCATTAGTTGAGTAACATGTTCAAAACCAGCTTGAATATCTGACTGACTGACGGCCGCTTCAGCTTTTAAATAAGCATCTTTTAACCCTTGAGCAACCAAATCGATTTCTAAACCATCAAATGACTGTCCTATAAGTTGTCCCCCCATATTCATGCCAATACCATATGCTGCTTTTTGTTCTAATGATTCGTACTTGTTACTCATTTATATTCCTTAATAGATTGATTAATGATTTCTTGGCCAGCTCAGTTGATATTGTTGAGTCGAGAGGGTCAATTCGAGATAATTAAGCTGATATTTTCGTGACTTTTGAATCTTCTGCCACAGCAGTTTCAGTTGAGTCAGATTCTAATAACGATTCTGGTTTACCTCTAATTGCTTTACTCAATAGGTCTTTATTTTCTGCGATTAATAGTCCGATATTTTCGATTTGCTCTTCACTTAAACCTTTTATTGATTTTTCCATCCATAAACTGACATTTTCAGCTAATTCCAACATTTTGTCATAATTATCAGCTGCTTTTTTATCAGTAAATGTTTTTTTAGGATCGCGATCGGACATAAATAAAGTTATCACTGCCATTGGAGTGCTCCCGTTAAGATTTGCTATAAATGAAGCGTAATACTACCTGTACTAGTAGTGTTTTGCAAGCGCCATTATTACGGATGCTAGTATTATGGGTTTATGCATTTTGACGAAGGTTAACTAAGTGTTGCAACTAAAGCCGCAAACACTAAATAAATGATAGCAGTACGATAAACGAGCTCCAATGTTTCTGTATTTTCGTCTACATTTCTTTCGGAGACGCCTCTATCTAAGCTTTGTGCTGCAATCCCTGTTTCAGCTATCAATTGCCAATTATCGGCTAACGCATCGGTTAAATAATCTTTTACCCGATAGAATCCATTAACAAAATCACCGGTTAATAAAAATAATAAGCTGGTAATTCTTGCAGGTATCCAATTAATCCAATGAATAACTGTATCCATTAAAGGTGTATGTTCATCAAACTCGCTTTCTTGGCAATGGTTGGAATAAATGTGAGCTAAGCGATAAAGTAATGCACCATATGGTCCAAAGAAAATAAACCAAGCAATTACGCCAAAATATCGTATTTGGCTTTCTATTAATATTTGCCTGGTGGTATTCCTAACCAATTCATCAGCCTCAGGAACATTAACTTCAACATCATCAGAATCGTCTTTTTCGTCGCTTTCTTTTTCTTGATTGAATTTTTCATACTTTAAGCTTGATAAAGCTTGGCTGTGTTTGAATGCAGATTCAACATCACCTTTATCAACTGAATCAAAATAAGGTTTTAAACTCTTTTCTAAGCTGTCTGGCCCCAAAGACAAGAACAAAATACAAACTGATATGAGTAAATAGACGAGCCAGTAAAGAACGCCATCAAATAAATTAACAAATCCCATCAAAATGATTGGCGGTAACAATAATATTAACGTTACCCCTCCCCAACCTTCAAAAAAAGCTTTGTCAGAAAAAATATCAAACAACTTGTTTTGTAAGCTTTTAAACCAGCTAAAATCCCTAGCGCCTCTAAAATCATTACCGATTTTGAAGTGGAATTCTAATGCTAAAACAATAATTAGGCTGAGCAAGATCATAATGATTAAAAAAACCGATTAAGCAAAAGCGTTAGTTTTGCGGTTAATATTATTTGCTGATAATACCTTAAATCTAAATTTCTGTCAGAAACTTTAGTTTATAAGCCTTAAAAACTCTTGGGACTTAGATCGACCGGAGAAATCTATTCCAATCAAAGGACTCTCCTGGATCGGTTTTACGGTCTGGTGCAATATCTGAGTGACCACAAATTCGTTCATTGGTTATCTTATGATATGTTTTCATCAGTGATTTAGTCACTTGAACGAGACTTTTATATTGCAAATCACTGTATTCAATGTGATCAATGCCTTCAAGCTCAATCCCGATAGAAAAATCATTGCATTTTTCGACGCCTTTAAAACTAGATACTCCGGCATGCCATGCACGTTTATTAAAATCAACAAACTGCACAATCTCACCATCCCTCCGAATAAAGAGATGAGATGATACTCTTAAGGTTGCAATATCGTGAAATGATGAATGTTGACTAACATCGATACAACCTGCAAAAAAGTCCTGTACATGACAACCGCCAAACTCGCCAGCCGGTAAGCTAATATTATGGATCACTAGAAGAGAGATTTCTGCGGGGTTTGGTCGATTATCAAAATGATTACAAGCTGATAAGGTTGCGTCAGCAAGCCAACCATTTTCGATTGAGGAATGTTCGTAATTAAAGTTGGCACATTCTGGGTTGATTGTTTTTGCTCTTTTGATTTTTATGCTTCAGCCTTCATATTGCGTAAGTTTGAGATGACAGACTCCAAAGCCCTGTCAAATAGTGCATCATCATCCAATATCTTTAATTTTTCTAATTGAAGTGTAACACACAAGTCATGGGTCAAAAATTCCGCCATTTTCATACCACTACGATTGACAAAAATATATTTTCCCGTTGATGCAATTCTTGCGGCTAGTTTACAACGCTTGAATTCATCATCAATCATCAGCTCAACCCAACTACCAGCTCTTAGCTCTTCGACTCTCTCACGAATTTCTGCATTGATATGAATTGGCTCAGAGGTTACACCTGTTTCTAGCTTTCCGGTTTCTGCCTTTGAAAATCCAATGTCTTCTATTATGATTTCTTCAAATTGAATACTTTCTTCGTTACTAGGATCTTCTTCGTTTAGAACCTCTTCGCTAGACTCATTTATGTTTGCTATTTTAGTATCGTAGGCTTCTGTTGAATTAATCTCAATTTCTGCATTTTGTTTATCTATTTCTGCTAAATCCGCTCCGCTTAAACCCATTGCACTATCAATATCGATCGCCGGAAGTCTTAGAATTTCTTCTTTGGGCCTATTATTAATATACTCTCTAGCATCCTCAATGATATTCCGATGCCGAGATTCTAATTCATCTAAAAGACGAGTGGCTTCAATTGGTGAGATTGATATTGCTTCAATATCTTTGCGTAAACTTTTTACCAAAATAGGCACTTTGCTAGTTAATTTTTCTAATCGCTCCGCCGTGCTAATGGGCTGAACACTCCAGATCAATAGTTTTGCAATTCGTACATGCCTTTTCCAGCTGTCCTTATTTTCTTGTAAGCGATCTAATAATAATGAATGAGAGCACACACTTTTGAGTATCGATTTGGCTATATCTGGCACCTGAAATCCATCACAAATAGCTTGTAACTTAACATTAACTTCACTTCGTGCAGTTTCAGATTTAGCTTTTCCTATTTCAGCTTCTTTAGTTCTCTTTTCAATAATATTCGACTTACGTTCATTAAGCTTTTTAAACTCCAAAAAGTCTTCTAATAACTGATCAAACAGCGAAACATCATCGCTAAATTCATTRATGATARTRTCSGCYAYYTCTGAAATYTTYACRAACATYGARTTAGTGGTKRGWTCTTTTGARTCTAAMGACAAACCMGCTCKWGCTAGTTCATTTAAYAATGCTCKRGCAGRRTGTTTTCGATTWGAGAAAAATGAYTTATCMACRAGACCCACYTTTAACATRGGGATCTGTARTCTTGCRATCACRCCTTTKARTTCWGAGCTAAGRTTYGTATCTTCCAATATRAAATCAAAAAGCATAGACACWATATCAATCATATCTTCGTTATATTGACCTAAMGCKCCTTGCTCAACMGCCGATTTTAATTCCGGCATTTGYTGMCCAATTGACGCTCTYAARTCAACATTWGATARAGGTTGTGCRGAYAAWACGTTATTKGCAATGGAGTTTTGCAATTGGTTTATTTGTAAACTAGACAGTGCAGAAATTAATTGCTGAGTGTCGACAGACTGAATCGCTTGCGAATTAGTTCCCGAAGAATTCATTAAAGGAATACCCGTTCCCTCCTGAAGACTAATTTGTTGATCTGTCACACGCCTATCTGACATCAACTGTTGGAGAACATTCCAAACGCCCGCTTGATCATTATTGAGCGCTTGCGAATTATCATAACCTTGATTTGCGGGTTGGTCTTGCATATTGGGCATTTCTGCTTGGAAATTACCCTGAGCTAACGCTTGATTTTCATGAGCTGAGTGATTCTGTTTATTAGCTATTTGTCTCGCTCGAGCATTGACTCTTGCTTGCTCTTGAATTTGAGATTTTAATTCAGGTAATATGCCTTTATCTATAAAAAAGCCATTCACTTCAGAATACACATCTTCCAGCTCACTAATAACACTCCGATCAAATAATTTATAAATGACTAATAACGATGCGATATCTAAATCAAGTGTTTGTGTTGCGGTACGAAAAGCATCGCAAATAAAGACGGGCTCTAAAGGATTATTTTCTTCATCGATGGTTTGGTCGGCTAATAACGTATCTAGTCTGACTCTAATGTGCTCCAAAGCATCTTGATTAGCATTTTTTGCTTTGTTGACCATGCTATCGGTAGCAATATTTTCTTCTAGATCATCATCTTTGACTAAAGCAATATTTTCAAACGATAGGGTTTCTACATTATCATAGTTTTCATTTTGGTTATCTAAGCGACCCAAAGCCTGCTTAAAGTTATTATTTAATTCTTGTTTAAAACAGCTGATCAAGCCTTCTCTCTTAACTCTTAATAAACGCATCGCGTCAAACTGAGCATTATTATAGCTATTTTCTGCCATATCAAATAAACGATCGTCCGCCGTATTGAGCATCGTGATCAATTTGATCTCAAGTTGGTTTACAAAGATATCTTGAATGTTTTTAATTAAAACCGGCAACGAGCGGTACTCCGTCGGTGAATCATTGCGAGAGCCTTCATTACCAAAACGACTCGCAGAAAAATGAACTACATGGCTTCTACTGCTCACTAAAAAAACCTCAAATATGAACTGATACAAATAAATTAGGGATTTAACCGAAACCCCTCAGTTGAAACATGAGAGATTACGACTAATTTTACTCCCTGTTTTACACTCTTATTTGTAATCCATTACAGAGATTTATAAGCATCAATTTAACTATAGACTAAAACGCCGATAAGAACCGAAAGGGTTACCGTCTTACCTTATTGTAGAATAAGATTTCCCTTCACCACATTTATAGCCTATTAAATTGGCCTGGATTGTGACCAATTACGCAAATACTCATATTACATCTCAGCCTTTAGATGTAACCAACAGCATTGTGAAATACATCGCAAAGCTTTTAGCTTTTTAATCACTTTAAGCTCTCAATAGTAAAACAATAGCGATCGACTAAATTCAATCAATTGCCTACTTAATATCGGCCTAATAGCCATTTACTTGATAGCTAGAAATTAAAAGAAAACCTAGAGTCAGAGTGAGTACATTTGCTAGTATAGGATTTACTTATTCATCATCAAACGATAACTATCCTGTGCTAACTTCTTCTTTCGAACAAAACCTACAAACCGAAATAGCTAATAGCTGTAGAAATGCACTTATGGAGGATTTAGGACTAGATATTACAAACTCTGCACTAGAAGTTTCAGCAATATTTGAAAAATTAGATATTACTGCTAATTTGATTCAAAGTTCGACCCAAGCCAAAGCGAGCTTAATCAGTCGTGAAAACGGTATTTTGTGCGGACAAGCTTGGGTTGAAAAGACCTTTGCTCTTTTAGAACAACCGCAATATCAAAATTTATCCATCAAGTGGTTAATCAACGACGGGGAAATAATAGAAGCCAATGATGTCATTTGCGAAATAGCAGGTAATGCTCGACAAATATTGACTGGCGAGCGCACCGCTATGAATTTTCTACAATCACTTTCTTCAACGACAACCTTGACCTCGAAATACATCAACGTTATGAATTCTGCAAACTGTAAACTTTTAGACACCCGAAAAACGATCCCAGGAATGCGCTTTGGGCAAAAATATGCAATAAAAACAGGTGGTGGACAAAATCACCGGTTTGGCCTTGCCGACGCTTTTTTAATTAAAGAAAATCATATTATGGCATGTGGTGGCATTAATAAAGCACTAGAAACGGCCATTAATAATCATCCAGACAAACTGTTAGAAATAGAAGTTGAAAACCTTGATGAGTTACAACAAGCGATAGATGGAAAGGCTCAAATAGTAATGTTAGATAATTTTAATAATGATAATTTAGTTAGAGCCGTCTCTTTAGTGAGTCAATCAAAATACCAACCTAAGCTAGAAGCGTCTGGAAATGTTAACTTGCAGACGATTGAAGGTATCGCAAAAACAGGAGTTGATTTTATTTCGGTTGGCGCGCTCACTAAGGACATTAAAGCGTTAGATTTATCGATGAGAATTACATTGATTGAAAGCTGATTTTTACAGAGTCTCGATTCGATGTACTTGTAGGCTGGGCACGTCCCTTATCTACAGGGATGGAGTGTATCCTGAATATTGTTTGGAACAATCTCAGGGCTCTGCCCACATTTTTATTTTTAGAATAATGTGGGCAACAAAAAACTGCCCACCCTTGTATCTCTCCAGATAGAGTAATAAGCTATTATTCTATCACAGGAATTGAGTGAGTTTGGGCCCACCCTAAGAGATAATACTCTGGTTC
>NVTT01000075.1 GCA_002401655.1 Gammaproteobacteria bacterium
ATCAAAAACAAATCCAATTGATAAAATTGATTGGCGTTATAAAGTATTTTCCAAAAATACACAAAAAGGATTTTCGGTTGAGTTGTTATTTCCATCAGGCATTAAACCTCAAATGTTAAAGATTAAATACTATGATGTAGTGAAAATAAAAACAAAAATAAAAAAGAGTGAACAAGAGGAAAATGCTTTTGGTTTAAAAGAAATAATCGCCTCAAGCAAGTATGATTTAAATGCGGTTGTATGGCCAAATAAGAACTTTAAGACTTTGGTCTCAAGTATCAAACTATCCACCGCACAAAGATTATGGGTATTAGATTCCTATGGGCGTGTTTTAAGTTCTAAAGGCGATATTGATACTTCAAGAATGTCTTTTAGTAGTAATCCGCTATTAAACTGGATTTTATCAATTCAATCGACTCAAATAGTCGATGACCGAAAATCTCGAYTRCAACTTGATTCRCCKGCTATYTATTCTGCCTTAAAKGGSAAWGCGATCAGTTTAATTGAATCTTCARAACAATCMGATCAAGCKATTGCRGTAGCGACTTATCCTATCAAAYTTRAWAATAAAAYAYTAGGTGTTTTATTATTAGAAGAAAATGTCGCCAAGGTYCAGGTTCTACAAAAGAAAACACTAACGACTTTATTTGTGRTTAATTTGGTTATTCTGRTTGGCGTTATGTGGCTRATTTTTTGGTATGTRTCTCGTTTGGTGAATMGGATAAAGGAACTAAAAAATGCYATTAATCAAACCGTCGATAATCATGGAAGAATAAAGGTGAGTGAAGAGAAAGCGCCTTTGCTAGCTTTACAAAAATCGAATTCACAAAATACAAACTCACCTAATCACGGTGATGAGCTTGATCAGTTAGCTTATTCTTTTAAACAAATGGGTGAAAGGCTATTCGAATATAATGATTATTTAGAAAAGCTAGCATCAAGACTATCCCATGAACTAAGAACCCCGATTGCAATCGTTCGATCGTCTTTAGATAATTTATTGCTTAACGAAAAAGATGAAGAGCAAATAGAAATTATCGAAAGGGCACTGCATGGCAATCAACGGTTAGGCGAGATTATCTCTCGAATGAAAGATGCTTCTGGAATAAAAGAGGCCATGCAATCGGCAGTTAAAGAAGAGACAAATTTAGATGAGTTTTTAAAGTTATTTATCAAAGGCTATGAGTTGTCCTATCCTCAGGAGCGTTTTGAAATAATTATAAAAGCGAAACAGTGTCAGCATAAAATATCGAAAGACTTATTCGCTGAAATGCTTGATAAATTGATATCGAACGCGGTTTCTTTCTCCGACAAAAAACAGCCCATCAATATATCACTCGAACAAAATGAGAAGTCATTTCAGTTAAAAATAAGTAATTCAGGAACAATCATTCAAAAGAAAAACTTAAAACGCATTTTTCGTTCTCTTGTATCAATTAGAGATAAAAGTAAAAATGCTAATGCAAACTTAGGGCTAGGGCTTTATGTTGTCAAACTCATTGCGGATTTTCATCACGCTAAAATTAGGGCTGAGAATTTGCCTGATGAGAGTGGCGTAGTATTTGTTCTGAGTTGGTAACCGAGAAAACATTGTTAATGTAGGTTGGCGTAGAGGTACGAAACCCAACAAAAATGGCCGAACGATAAAAAATATTTATTGATGAACGTTAAATTCAAACAAAACAAATTAATGTGTTATTTTAGCATCAATGTCGGGTTTCGCTACGCTCTACCCGACCTACCAGTACTGAGTTGGTAGAAGTCTAGTGTCAAATGTCGTTCTTTTTTTACCCAAAGTAACAATGCGTAGAATATATCATGGTATAACAGAAACTTTGGATTAGCTTTGAACTTTGGTTTCGCAGCGCTGCGCTTTACTGCGAGTTACTTTTGGCCTGCGTCCCAAAAGTTTCCGCTCCCTGCTTACACTCCTTACCTACTTCCTTGTAGGCAAAGTAACCAAAAGGACGCTTTCGCTCAGTACCGCTCTTTCCTTTTTGGTTTTAGTATTAATGCGGTCAATTTAATCCGATTTGCCTTTGAGCCAGTCACCGCGCAATAAGAACTCGCCGATAAAGACTGGCTCAAACAGCTTATTGCTTTATCGGTGCCTTATGTTTTTAAACTCGCGATAAGCCGCTGGGGGGGGCGTTCGTTTTTTGACTTTGCCCGAGTGGCTTTATAGCGGACTCGTGAAATCGATGTCACTTTGGAATAGTAAAAAAACTGTCTGAGCCAGTCTTTATCGGCGAGTCTTTTTTTGCCCAAAGTGACGCTATCAGCTAGCAAAAAAGTTAAGGCATGTTTGAACTTTCACAACATTAATGATTAGCTATATTCAACGGAACCCTTTTGGTTACTTTGGGGGGTTTCCAAAGTAACAGAGAGTAATAGTTTGAATAAAAGTTGAAATTCACATGCTTTCAGATCTCGAATCGACTACCCATGAGTTTTTTTAAATGCGCGATAAGCCACTGGGGGAACGGAGAATATCTAATTTTTCCTAAAATGCATTAAATAATTAACATCAACCCCTTTATCTAATTTATAAACCTTAGTGATCGGATTATAATGCATGCCAATTATATCCTGCAATTCCAAATCACATTGCCTAGCCCAATTTGAAATTTCAGATGGTTTAATAAATCTCTCATATTGATGAGTGCCTTTGGAAAGCATTTTTAAAATGTATTCTGCGCCAACGATTGCAAATGCAAATGCTTTAGCGGTTCGGTTGATAGTAGAAATAAAAACATCACCGCCGGGTTTTACTAATTTAGAGCAAGCCTCAATGATTGAACTTGGATCGGGCACATGTTCTAACATTTCCATGCAACAAATCGTATCAAAACCTTCGGGGTGTTTGTCTGCAATTTCTTCTGCGGTAATCAATTGGTAATCAACTTTCAAACCTGATTCCAACTGATGTAGTTTCGCTACGGAAATTTGCCCATCACCCATATCAATACCAGTGACGACCGCGCCTTTTTCTGCCAATGATTCAGCTAAAATCCCACCGCCACAGCCTATGTCGATGACTTTTTTTCCACTTACACCATTGCCTTTTTCAATAATATAATTCAATCGAAGCGGATTGATATCATGAAGTGGTTTAAACTCACTTTCTAAATCCCACCAACGTGAAGCCATATCGGAAAACTTTTTAAGTTCCGCTTTATCGATGTTTAAATTTTCGCTATTCATTCTTGTTTCGCTTTAGTGTAGGGTGGGCAAGTGTTGTTCTGCCCACCAAATGTTGCAACTATACTTTAGTGTTTACTATAAAAAATGTGGGCAAAAAAACACTTGCCCACCCTACGTTTTACTCAAAGACTCTTTAAGTATGACGAAATTTTCTTTTGCCATTGCCGAGTGTTTTTAATAATGAGCGATTCATTTAAAGTCGTGAGTTGCCTATTATCTAACAAACATTTTCCTGCCACCCAAACATGAGTCACTTGATCTCTAGAGGTCGAATAAACGACTTGAGATATTGGATCATAAACCGGTTGAGCTTCTATGCTACTTAAATCAATACTAATAAAATCCGCTTGTTTACCTATTTCTAAAGAGCCAACTTTATCGCTGATACCTAAAGCTTTGGCTCCCCCCATTGTACCTGCATATAAACCTTGGTAAGCGGTTAATGAGGGTTGGTTATTTAAATGGGTTTCTTCAAGAATATTCACTTCACCTTCAAATTTATCATGGATCGCTCTGCTCGATAACCAAACAGCACTTTGAATTTCAGATAACATATCTAAATCATTATTACTGGCAGCGCCATCGGTTCCTATTGCGACATTAACGCCGGCATCGAGCAATTTAACAACCGGACAAACACCGCTAGCCAGTTTTAAATTAGATTGAGGACAATGAATAACATGAGTACCTGACTGGGCGATTTCTTCTATTTCATTATCAATTAATTGAGTCATATGAGCGGTGTTAAATTGAGGTGAAAGTAGCGCCAGTTTTGTTGCAAGTTCAAAGGGTCTTTGTTTGTGTTTTTGTAATGAGTCGTTAATTTCCGTCGGGCATTCATGTAAATGTATTTGTAAATTAATCGCTAGCTCATTGCTCAACATGACTAATTTCTCTAATGTTTGCTCGGATACACTATAAATAGCATGGGGCGCAAAACTAAAATCGATGAGATCTAGTTGCTTAAAATCATCTCTAACTTTAAGCCCTTTACTAATACAATCTTCAGCGTCATCTGCCCAGCTAGTTTTATTTTCAACCACCATCAAGCCAATGTTGGCCCTAATTCCCGCTTCATGCACCGCTTTAGACGCTTGATCGGGCATAAAATACATATCTTGAAAGCAAGTAGTGCCCGAGCGGAGCATTTCAGCTATGGCATGTTGGGTACCTTGATAAACGAACTCATCGCTTACAAATTTTTGCTCTAACGGGTATATGACTTGGTCTAGCCAATCCTGCAGGGATAAATTATCGTTAACCCCTCGTAAAAGTGTCATAGCGGCATGACAGTGAGCATTTACAAATCCTGGCATTAATAGACTTTGACCTAAGTTGGTTATTTCTACATTTGACTCTGTTTTTGGATAGAGGTTGTGGATGGAACTCTGCGGTATGACATCAACAATTTTATCTTTGCTAATCACCAAAGCATGATCAATTAACAAGTCTGGTTGAATGTTAGACTGACGGGTTTCATTAGTTAAATAAATCGGCGAAGTCATGGGTAAAATCCAGTCCGCGCAGATGATTTTAAAGGTCGATTGTTCCATGTTGTTAGGCATTGGCTTAAGGTTTTAATCCAGTGGTCAATATGGAGCAAATACTACCCCTATTTAGCCAAATTAACTAGGCGTAGACCCTGCTAAATATGTTATAATTTTTGGCTTTAGTGGCAAAACTAAATAGAAGACGAGTTTAGTCTTGAATTGGTCTCAATAGGCGTCGTTTTGGTTGTTTTTTAATCAAGTTTTGGCTCGTTTAAGAAGCCCTCGGACAAGCTCCTAGTTGTTTAATAAAGAGTTGTTTAATAAAGAGTTGTTTAATAAAGCCCTGACTGATTCGAATCTAGCTATTAGATAGAGTTAGTTTCGAGAATGGCGATTCAACGATTTTAAGAATAGTAGGATTATAACAATAGTAAGACTATAAGGAATAGTGGTTATTTATGGGTGATTTTGCAAAAGAAGTGATACCAATTAAAATCGAAGACGAGCTGAAAGTCTCTTATCTCGATTATGCAATGAGTGTTATTGTTGGCCGAGCGTTACCCGATGTACGGGATGGCTTAAAGCCAGTTCATCGACGTGTATTATACGCCATGAACGTCCTGTCAAATGACTATAACAAACCCTATAAAAAATCAGCCCGTGTTGTCGGCGATGTTATCGGTAAATATCATCCCCATGGTGATACAGCTGTTTACGACTCGATAGTTCGTATGGCTCAGCCTTTTTCTTTACGTTACATGTTAGTCGACGGTCAAGGTAACTTTGGTTCGGTCGATGGTGATTCACCCGCCGCCATGCGTTACACCGAAGTCCGAATGGACAAGATTGCTCATCATCTAATCAGTGATTTAGATAAAGAAACCGTTGATTGGGCAGAAAACTACGATGGTTCAGAAAGTGAGCCTAAAGTTTTTCCTTCCAGAATTCCTAACCTTATTATCAATGGTTCCTCAGGCATAGCGGTAGGAATGGCGACTAATATTGCGCCTCATAATCTTACCGAAGTGATCAATGCTTGTTTAGCGATGGTTGATGATCCTGAAATAAATCTCGAACAAATTATGGAGCATATTCCAGGGCCCGATTTCCCCACACAAGGCATCATCAATGGTAGAGCTGGTATTTTGCAAGCTTACCAAACAGGTCGAGGTCGAATTCATATTCGTTCTAGGCATCATATTGAAACTAATGAGAAGAATGGTAAAGAGTCAATTGTTGTTACCGAATTGCCTTATCAAGTGAATAAAGCGCGACTAACAGAGAAAATTGCGGAATTAGTTAGAGATAAAAAGATCGACGGTATTACCGGGCTTCGAGATGAATCTGATAAAGATGGCATGCGTTTGGTGATTGAACTGCGTCGCGGTGAAAATTCTGATGTATTAATGAATAACCTCTATTCGCAATCACAAATGCAAACCGTATTTGGAATTAATATGGTTGCGCTTCAAGATGGCCAGCCAAAATTATTTACCCTTAAAGAAATGCTTGAGGCATTTATTAAGCATCGTAAAGAAGTGGTCATAAGACGAACAATCTTTGATTTAAGAAAAGCGCGTGAAAAAGCTCATACCTTAGAAGGTTTGGCGTTAGCGTTAGCCAATATTGATGAGATTATCGCGTTAATTCGTAACGCTGAAAGCCCTGCAATGGCTAAAGAACAGTTAGTGGAAAAAAATTGGGAAGCGACTGCTATTTTAACCATGTTAGATAGTGCYGGTTCTGATGCTTGTCGTCCWGATGAGTTAGGTGAAGARTWTGGWTTGATYGACGGACGTTATAATTTGTCTCCGGTWCAAGCYCAAGCCATATTAGATTTAAAACTTCATCGTTTAACTGGCTTAGAGCATGAAAAAATCATTGCCGATTATAAAGCATTAATTGAGTTAATCGCTGAATTATTAAAAATCTTAAACAGTAAAGAACGATTGATGGAAATAATTCGCGAAGAATTAGTGGAAGTTCAAGAAATGTTTGGTGATGAACGCCGTACAGAAATTACTAACAGTTCAGCTGATTTATTGATTGAAGATTTAATTCCAGAAGAAGATGTTGTTGTAACGCTTTCTCATGAAGGTTATGTGAAGTATCAACCGCTTACAACTTATGAAGCGCAAAAACGGGGTGGTAAGGGTAAGTCAGCGACAAAGATGAAAGAAGAAGATTTCATCGAAAAGTTATTAGTTGTTTCTACCCATGCAACGATTTTGTGTTTCTCAAGCATTGGTAAAGTTTATTGGCTCAGAACCTTCGAGTTACCTTTGGCAAGCCGAGGATCGCGTGGTAAACCGATAATCAATATATTGCCACTACAAGAAAATGAAAAAATTACCAGTATTTTACAAGTAAAAGAATATAAAGAAGATGAATACGTCTTTATGGCAACTTCAAACGGTACGGTTAAAAAGACGTCCCTAGAGCAATTCTCTCGTCCACGTTCTAACGGTATTATCGCGTTAAGATTAGACGAAGGCGATCAATTAATTGGAACCGTTGTCACCAATGGCGATGATCATTTGATGTTATTCAGTGATGCCGGAAAAGTAATACGATTCCACGAAGAAAAAGTGCGTCAGATGGGAAGAACCGCTCGTGGTGTGAGAGGTATGAGGATCTCAGAGGGAAATAGTGTCATCGCTTTAGTAAGAGCAGATGATGAAAGCCAGATCTTAACCGTAACAGAAAATGGATATGGTAAAAGAACTAATATGACCGAGCATCCACTTCGAGGACGTGGCGGACAAGGTGTTATTTCCATCACGCTAAGCGAAAGAAACGGTAAGGCGGTCAGCGCTGTTCGGGTTAAAGACGGCGATGAAATCATGCTGATTAGTAAAGGTGGAACCTTAGTTAGAACCCGCGTTGATGAAATTAGAACCATGGGTAGAAATACGCAAGGTGTTAGATTAATTCGTTTGCAGGAAGGTGAATCATTAATTGGATTGCAAAGAATTGATGAGTTAGAAACTGAAGAAGACGCGGTTGATGGTGAGGTTTCTGTAGCTGAGGATTCTGCATCTGAGAATTCGGCTTCGAAAACTTCTAGTGCTAAAACTGCTGATGTTGAAAATGCTGACACTGATACTGAGGCTAAGACTGATTCAAACGAGAAGGATTCAGACGAGACAGATTCCAAAGAGGCTGATTCTGAAGATAAGTCTGAGGAATAAGTCGAATGTCTGGTTTGAACATATCTGATCCGGCAACCTATAACTTTTGTGCAGGCCCCGCGGGCTTGCCAAAAGTTGTGTTAGAAAGAGCCCAAGCAGAAATGCTGGACTGGCAAGGTTTGGGCGCTTCGGTGATGGAAATTAGTCATCGCTCTGCTGAATATCAAGCGCTTGCACAAAAAGCTGAAGCTGACTTTAGAGCGTTACTTAATATTGGTGACTCTCACGCAGTGTTATTTTTGCACGGCGGGGCGACTCAACAATTCTCCAATATCCCCATGACGCTTTTATCTCACTCTAATCGAGACGCAGAATATTTATCTAATGGTGTCTGGTCTGAAAAGGCCGTTGCAGAAGCGAAACGATTCGGAAAAATTAACTCAATTGATATAGTTAGACAAAATGATAAAGGACAATATTATACTTCTGATTTAACCGATTGTCAGCGAAGTGAAGATCCTGTTTACACTCATTTTACCCCTAATGAAACCATCGAAGGTTTCCGAATTAGTGGCGTCCCTAAAACAAATGGGGCGGTGATTGCTGATTTGTCATCTTCTATATTATCAGAAGTGTTAAATATCAATGATTACGATTTAATTTACGCGGGCGCACAAAAGAATATTGGACCGGCCGGTATGACGGTGGTGATTATCAAGAAAAATTTATTTGAACAAATGAATTTTGATAAAGTGCCACAAACATTTAACTATGAACTACAAGCAGAAAAAGGCTCCATGCTCAACACACCTGCGACTTATTCTTGGTACTTAGCCAGTTTGGTTTTTGAATGGTTAAAAGAGCAGGGCGGTGTGGCGCAAATGGAAGCTAATGCGATTGAAAAATCTGGATTACTTTATAATTTAATTGATAGTGATGGTTTTTACTTAAATCCCATAGTAAAAGATCATCGTTCTAGAATGAATGTTCGATTTGCTTTGCATGATGAATCTCTTAATGATTTATTTTTAAACGAAGCTAAAAAAGCGAATTTGATTGGTTTAAAAGGTCATCGTAGTATAGGTGGAATGCGAGCGAGTATTTATAACGCAGTATCTGTTGATGCGGTAAAAGTTTTGGTTAGTTTTATGGAACATTTTAGAGCTCGTCACGGTTAAATATTAGAAAGAATTTATAGAAACATTAAAAGCCAAATCCCCCTCGGTCCCCCTTCGCAAAGGGGGAGGTTGAGATCCCCCTCTTTTCGAAGATCGCGACATGGATGTCGTTTATTAGGACAATGCAAGGAGCCATTGTCGAGGGGTTAGGGGAGATTTAATTCAAATATAGAGAGTCATTATTATGTCTTGCGATTACATTCAATTAGCCAATCCAGGCGTTCAAAAACTTCATCCTTATCAAGCGGGTAAACCGGTTAGTGAATTAGAGCGTGAACTCGGTATTTCGGACATTGTAAAGCTTGCCAGCAATGAAAATCCTAATGGATTGAGTGAGAAGGTAAAGCAAGCAATTGAAAAAGAATTCAAAGATGGGTGTCGTTATCCGGATGCCAATGGCCACTATTTAAAATCTGCTTTAGCTGAAAAATTTAATATCGAAACCTCACAAATAACTTTAGGTAATGGTTCTAACGATGTTTTAGAAATGATTGCCCGCTGTTTTGTTTTGCCACATCACGAAGTCATTTTTTCTCAACATGCTTTTTGCGTTTACCCATTAGTTAGTCAGGCAATCGGCGCAACATTGGTTGAAGTGCCCGCAAAAGAGTGGGGCAATGATCTGAATGCGATGTTGAAAGCTATCACCGATAAAACTAAAATGATATTTGTCGCCAACCCTAATAATCCAACCGGCACTTGGTTAGGCGAAGCACCTCTTAAAGAGTTTATGCAGAAAGTGCCTAAGAATATTATAGTGGTGATGGATGAAGCATATACTGAATATGTGACCGATGGTTCTATACCGCATACGATTGATTGGTTATCTGAGTTTGAAAACTTAGTGGTAACCAAAACCTATTCAAAAGCTTACGGTTTAGCTTCTTTAAGAGTGGGTTATGCGGTATCTAGTGAAGTCATTTGTGGTTTGTTAAATCGATTAAGACAACCTTTTAATGTCAATAGTTTTGCGCTAGCTGCCGGTATTGCTGCATTAGAAGATCATGCCTACCTTGAAAAAGCGATAGTGGTTAATCAAAATGGCATGGAACAAATTAAAGCTTCCTGTAAAGATTTAGGCTTAAGTTTTATCCCTTCGGCGGGTAATTTTTTAACCGTCGATTATGGCCAAAATGCGATGCCAATTTATGAAAAATTATTGCACAAAGGCGTAATTGTAAGGCCAGTTGCTAATTACCAAATGCCTAATCATTTAAGAATTAGCATTGGATTAGAGTTTGAAAATCAGCGTTATGTGGATGCTATTACTCAGGTTTTATAGCAATTAGATTGGAGTGTCATCATTGATATAAAAGGTCTTTCGTAGGTTGGGTAGACGAAGGAAACCCAACAGTTTGTGGCAGAAACTCCGAAAGTGGTGATTGGCTTTAAGAGTCATCAACACGGTATTTACCGAGTTGTAAGTCTCTCAAATGCCAATCTCCAATAGACACACGAATTAAACGCAAGGTTGGAAATCCCACCGCCGCTGTCATTCGCCTTACTTGACGATTTTTACCTTCTTTGATTTTCAATTCCAACCAGCTTGTGGGGATCTTTTCCCTAAATCTAACTGCTGGCGTTCTTTCCCATAATGGTATTTTAAGTTGTTTTAGAGATTCTGTTTCAATATCGATGATTCTCGCTTTTGCAGGTTTTGTTTTACCGTCCTTTAAAGTCACTCCATTTTGTAAGCTCTTTAACGCTTCTTCTGTAATATTGCCTTCTACTTGCGCCCAATAAGTTTTTTCCATTTTATGTTTTGGATGGCTTATTTTATGTTGTAGCTTTCCATCATTAGTCAGTAATAATAATCCTTCCGAATCTTTATCCAAACGTCCTGCCGGATAAACATCCTTAATATCAATAAAATTGGCGAGGGTACTATCATTTTCCTCACCACTAAATTGACAGAGTGTATTAAATGGTTTGTTAAATAAAACAAGGGTTGTATTTAGTGGCGTTTTTAGCTCGTTATTTCGATCATTTTTTTGACCATCTTTTCGAACAGCACGTGAATAATCTCGATTAGAGATTGCGTTGTTTGATCGAGATCGTCGCTTTGAGAAATTTATCTTGTTTTTCACAACAGAACCGCAAATTTTGACGTATAATTGATAACATAATTATTACCTTTTTTGATGACTATTAGCAACTTATTGCAGTTAAATTCACGCTCTTCTTGAACGTAAACCAAATGGAATCCAAATGACTCAGTCCAAAACTAACCATTCTAAGATCATTTATACACTCACCGATGAAGCGCCAGCATTAGCGACTTTTTCCTTATTACCGATTATTAAAGCTTTTACCGCACAGGCAAATGTAGCCGTTGAAACCCGCGATATATCTTTAGCTTCAAGGATATTAGCTAACTTTCCACATTGTTTAAATGATTCTCAAAAAATAGAAGATGCTTTAGTCGAGCTAGGTGTACTTGCTAAGTCTGCAGAAGCAAATATCATTAAACTACCTAATATCAGCGCATCAATACCTCAGTTGATAGAGGCGATTAAAGAATTACAGGGTAAAGGTTTTGCAATCCCCGATTTTCCATCCGATCCTAAAAGTGATCAAGAAAAACAAGACAGAGCTAGTTACTCAAAAGTATTAGGTAGTGCGGTTAATCCGGTTTTAAGAGAAGGAAATTCTGATCGGCGCGCGCCGGCTTCAGTTAAACAATACGCAAGAAATAATCCGCATAGTATGGGCGTTTGGTCTTCGGAATCAAAATCACATGTGGCTAATATGTCTGATGGTGATTTTTATCATAGTGAACAATCTGCATTAATTAAAGACGCTGGAAACTTAACCATCACATTAGTCGGAACCAATGGCGAAAAAATAATATTGAAAGAATCCGTTGCGGTTTTAAAAGATGAAATAGTTGACGCGTCTTCAATGAGTAAAAAAGCATTAAGAGAATTTTTAGAAGCTGAAATGCAAGACGCAAAAGAGCAAGACATTTTATTTTCAGTTCATTTAAAAGCAACCATGATGAAAGTATCTGATCCGATCATGTTTGGTCATGTCGTTTCCGTTTATTTTAAAGATGCTTTTGAAAAGCATGCGGAAACTTTTGAAAAACTCGGTGTTAATCCTGACAATGGATTAGCTTCTTTATTTTCAAAAATAGCCGAGTTACCCGATGCGGAGCGCGAAGCAATCGAAGCCGATATTAAAGCCTGTTATGACAATCGTCCCGCAATCGCAATGGTCGATTCTGATAAAGGTATTACCAATCTACATATGCCAAACGATGTAATTATCGATGCATCAATGCCAGCTTATATTCGTTCTTCTGGAAAAATGTGGGGCGCTGATGGCGGACAATACGATACTAAATTCGTAATCCCTGATACTTGCTACTCAGAGTTTTATCAACAAGTAATTGAAGACTGTATTAAAAATGGAGCTTATGATCCTGTGACAATGGGTTCCGTTTCTAATGTAGGTTTAATGGCGCAAAAAGCAGAAGAATATGGATCGCATGACAAGACGTTTAACATTCCAACGGCTGGACAAGTTCAAGTGACTAATGAGTCTGGCGATGTTTTATTGGATATCAAAGTTGAAGAAGGCGATATATGGAGAATGTGTCAGGCGAAAGATGCACCAATTAAAGATTGGGTGAAGTTAGCCGTTACTCGCGCAAAAGCAACCGGACTTCCTGCAATCTTTTGGTTAGATGAAAATAGAGCACACGATGCTCAGTTAATTAAAAAAGTGAATCAATATTTACCAGAGCACGATACTAGTGGCCTAGATATTAAGATAATGAAGCCGGTTGATGCGGTTAATTTTTCAATTGAACGGATCAGAAAAGGCGAAGATACTATTTCTGTAACCGGTAATGTTTTACGTGATTATTTAACCGATTTATTTCCTATTTTAGAAGTTGGAACCAGCGCAAAAATGTTATCCATTGTGCCTCTAATGAATGGTGGCGGTTTATTTGAAACCGGCGCAGGCGGTTCAGCCCCTAAACACGTTCAGCAGTATATTGAAGAAGGCCATTTACGTTGGGATTCTTTAGGTGAGTTTTTAGCACTCGCCGCTTCGTTGGAGCATTTAGCTATAGTTAATGATAATGCTTCTGCTAATGTATTAGCTGAAACTTTAGATTCGGCAACGGGAAAGTTTTTATTGGAAAATAAATCACCGTCTAGAAAAGTAAATGAGCTAGATAATCGAGGTAGTCATTTTTACCTAACGCTTTATTGGGCGCAAGCATTAGCGGAGCAAACTAAAGATACAGAGTTAGCCAATAAATTTAAAGACATTGCTCAAAAGCTGACAGAAAATGAAACTAAAATTGTTGACGAGTTAAATTCAGCTCAAGGTGAAAAGATGGATTTGGAAGGTTATTACTTAGTTAATGCTGAGAAGACATCGGCGAGCATGCGACCTAGTGAAACGTTGAATTCGATTATTGATAGTTTAAATTAAAAACACAAAATACAAAACACAAAAATAATCACCACAGAGGACACCGAGGCTACGCTACACCGAGAAAAGATAAAGCCTAAACACCTCATAAAAGGCTATAAAGTTTTATTCATCTAATATCTTTGGTTTTCTCTGTGTAGCGTAGCGTCTCTGTGTCCTCTGTGGTGAAATGTTTTTTATAAGTGTGTTCTTAGTTCCAATAGCTCTGGGAAAAAACTAATGTCCAGAGCTTTTTTCAGAAAGTTCACTCCGCTAGAACCACCAGTTCCCATTTTGTTCCCAATAATTCTTTGAACTGTATACATATGTTTAAATCGCCATTGCTGAAAGGCATCTTCTATATCAACTAGGTTTTCTGCTAGTTCATATAATTGAAAATATTGATCGGAATTTCGATAAACTTTTAGCCATGCATCTAATACAGATTGATCCGGTGAGTAAGATTTAGAGAAGTCTCTTTCTAACATATCTGGATTAATTCCTAGACCTTTCTTATGAAGCACTTTAATCACTTCATCATAAAGACTAGGCGCCTTTAAAATGGCATTGAGTTCATCGTATGTAGTTTGATTAGATTTGTGCACGCTGATTAAATCTGAATTCTTGTTGCCTAACAAGAATTCTAGCTTTCTGTAACCAAAGGACTGAAAGCCCGAAGAATGGCCTAATGCATCTCGAAATTTCAAATAATCAACCGGTGTTAATGTAGAAAGAATATTCCAAGATTGAGTTAATTGATTAAATATTTGTTTAACGCGTGAAATAACTTTAAAAGCTTGACCAAATTCATCATTCTGAATGTTTTTGATTGCCGATGACAATTCATGCCCTGCCAATTTTAACCATAATTCACTGGATTGGTGAATGATAATAAATAGCATTTCATCATGCTCAGAACTTAGTGGCGTTTGTGCGGATAAAATTTGATTGAGATTTAAATAATCACCATAAGACATATCGTCTTTAAAGTCAGTATGGATAGAATCTTCCATTGCTCTTGTGTTATTTGGGTTATTCGTTACTTCGGCTGAGTAGGGGCAACTCATTAAAAACTCCCATTGTTTTCGACGTAAAAGATAATAACAAAGACAGGAATGAAACGCAGTTTTAAATTTGTTTGTCGCCCTAGCTTTGATGGGATGAGTATAAATAAATGCCTCAGAGATTTTCTTTCGGTCGTTTTTAGTTTAATCTCTTTTCCCATGCGAATAGATAGAGCCAAAATCACTCGATTTAGAGTTAATTCCGAGACTAAATACAGCGAAAACGATGTTGTCGCTATAGAAGAACCTTTGCAAATCGAACTTTTGCATAATAACCAACGTCAAACCCACTCGATAACCATGCGTACACCGGGAAATGATGAATATTTAGCCTATGGTTTACTTTTTGCGGAAGGCGTAATTACTAGCGCCGACGAGATTGAATCGATTCATTTATCCAAGATAAAAGGCGATGTTGAAACCAGCGATTTCGAAGACAGCCGTTTCGAAGCAAATAGTATCGAAGTTAAGCTATCGGATTCAATCGATTTATCGTCCAAATTAACACCAAGAAAAATGACAAGCTACTCCAGTTGTGGGATCTGTGGAAAAACTAGCCTAAAAGCATTAGCGTTGAAAAACCCTCGTGAGCAAAGAAAATTACACTCGGAGATCAATCCTAAACAGGTTTTAGCTGTCAGAAAGACTCTAGCTAAACAATCACTTTTTGGTGGTACAGGTGGGTCGCACGTCGCCGGTGTAGTGTACGAGTCTGAGGTTGATACAGAATCTAAGGTTAAGAGGCATCATCAATTAGACTTTGACAAAGCTATTTGTTTTGAAGATGTCGGCAGACACAACGCCTTAGATAAATTAATTGGTTCAGAGCTATTACACAATAATCTTTCCAAAGCAGGGGTGGTTATTTTATCGGGTCGTGTCGGATTTGAGTTAGTGCAAAAAGTCGTAATGGCAGGTTTTTCAACCATTATTGCTCTGGGCGCACCGAGTGATTTATCCATCAAAACGGCAAATCAGTTTGGCGTTACCTTGATTGGTTTTGCTAAAGATGAACAGTATAATCTCTATACATTCTAAAGTTATACATTCAGAACCACACATTTTTGTCGTTTTTATTTCTACATATTGTTAAAATACGCGCCAATGGTGGCTAGTTTTTTAGAAATAGAGACTAGATATTCGGCATTCAATCTAAATCCTTTCATAGCAGGACATTGTAAATGAGCGATAGCACAGGCAATATTATTAGCGGTACTGAGTTTTCGGCTAAGCTAAGAGCAACAATTAAACATAAAGTGACTATTCTAAAAGAAAATTATTCTATCGTTCCAGGTTTGGCGGTTGTATTGGTTGGTGACGATCCCGCAAGCCAAATTTATGTGCGTAATAAAGGTAAACAAACTCTAGAAGCGGGAATGAAATCGGTTGAACATAAATTAGCAGAAGATACCAAGGAAGAAGATTTGCTAGAGGTTATTAAAGAACTTAATAACGACAATACCATTCACGGTATTTTGGTTCAATTACCGTTACCTGCACATATAGATGAGGAGCGAGTGATTAACTCAATCTCGGTTGAAAAAGATGTTGATGGTTTTCACCTAACCAATATTGGTTTGTTATCTACTGGCTCAGATAAAGCGGTGATCCCTTGTACACCTTTAGGTTCCATAATGATGTTAAAGGATCGATTAGGTTCGCTTTCGGGTAAAAAAGCGATAGTAGTGGGTCGTTCAAATATTGTTGGTAAACCGATGGCTGCTTTATTATTAAAAGAAAGTTGTACGGTGACCATTGCCCATTCCAGAACAAAAAACCTAAAAGAAGAATGTCAAAAGGCGGATATATTAGTAGCCGCGGTTGGGCGTCCTGAAATGATTAAAGGCGATTGGATAAAGCCCGGCGCTGTGGTTTTAGATGTCGGTATTAACCGCATAGAAAAAGAAGGTGGCGGAACAAGATTAGTCGGCGATGTCGAGTTTTCATCGGCATCTAAAGTCGCTAGCGCAATCACTCCCGTTCCAGGTGGTGTAGGACCTATGACGATAGCCTGTTTGTTAGAAAATACCCTGCAACAAGCCTGTAGAATTAATAACATCGAAAGCTCAGAGTTATAATTAACAAACGACATTTGCAGAATTTTTGTAGATACCATCTCTCCAAACCGATTTCAAATGATAATTTAACTCATTTGTGGTCGGTACTCGCTTTGATGTTTTAAAACACCAAAACAAATCTG
>NVTT01000076.1 GCA_002401655.1 Gammaproteobacteria bacterium
TACAGATTTGTTTTGGTGTTTTAAAACATCAAAGCGAGTACCGACCACAAATGAGTTAAATTATCATTTGAAATCGGTTTGGAGAGATGGTATCTACGAGTTATTAAATTTGGGTAAAACAAAAAATGAAAATATTCATCACCGGTGCAACCGGTTTCCTAGGCACAAATTTAGTTCATCTATTGATCAAAGAAGGGCATGACATCAGTGCCATTAAACGTCCTACTTCAAATGTTTCAGCATTTGAGAAGATGCCTATCAAATGGTTTGAAGGTGATGTTCTTAATATTGATTCCTTGAACGCTGCTTGCGCTGATGACATCGATTGGATTTTTCATATCGCCGCAGATACTAATATGTGGTCTGCCAATAATGCCATGCAAACTAAAATCAATCTTCAAGGCACTGCTAATATGATTGAAGTCGCGCTAAATAAAAAAGTGAAACGGCTTATTCATACATCTAGCATAGCGGCTTACGGTATACATCATGACAAAGTTATCACCGAAGAAACGGAACAGTTAGGTGATCAATGTTTTGCTAATTATTATCAAACTAAACTTTTGTCTGAAAGGCTAGTTAAGAAAGCCGTTAGGGAAAAAGGTTTAGATGCAGTTATTCTTAATCCTTGTCATCTTGTTGGTCCTTGGGATGCACATAATTGGTCGCAGATGTTAACTATGGTTGCCAATGAGAAATTACCAGGTGTGCCACCGGGTTATGGCAGTTTTTGTCATATAGAGGAAATTGTAAAAGCTCATTTACAAGCAGCTATTAAAGGAAAAAAAGGGGAGAACTATATATTATCTGGTGCAGATGCTTCTTTTGTTGAGTTTGTTTCTGAAATTGGTAAGTTATTAGGCAAGAAAGTACCAGTAAAGCCAATGCCTCATTGGCTTTTGAAAGTTGTTGGTCAAGTTTCGGTATTTTTTGCTAGATTCACAGGAAAGGAGCCGGATATGACACCGGAGAAAGTCTTAATTGTCAGTGAAGTGTTGAGGGTAAGTAGTCAAAAAGCACAAGATGAACTCGATTATAACGCTGATGTCCCTCTTAATAAGATGCTTGATGATTGTTATCAATGGATGAAGAGTAAAAAACTAATTGCATAGCCATGCTAACCAAATACAAGTAGGGTATAATTAAGCGTTTTCATTCATTACAAATATTCCCTTTAGTCAAATTTCGAGTTTTCAACATATTAGAAAAGATGTTAGCCATACTAACATTTGTATAATTGTGTTCTTACTGCTATATTCCTTCCAGCTCTATGAATATCTGTCGTACTTATGATTTAAAGTATTAGTCTTAAGCATGTTTCTCAAGGACTGCTATACTTTTTCAATTCATAGAAAAACATCTAACAAAACACCAGTTAACGTTATAGATTTGCGTTAAGGAAAAATTGTATGAACCTACCCATTGATATAGATAATGATCCTATTGAGACTCAAGAATGGCTTGAAGCGCTTGAAGCAGTATTAGAAGAAGAAGGTGCTGAGCGAGCACATTATTTACTCGAAAAACTAATCGATATGGCGAGGCGTAGCGGCGCACATTTACCCTATAAGGCAACAACGGCTTACTTAAATACGATTCCGACGGCTAAAGAAGCGCGAATTCCCGGTGATTTAGCCATGGAACAACGTTTACGTTCAATTATTAGATGGAATGCAATTGCCTTGGTACTACAAGCCAGTAAAAAAGATAAGGAACTTGGAGGTCATCTTTCTAGTTTTGCTTCTTCAGCTACTTTATATGATGTAGGTTTTAATCACTTTTTTAAAGCCGCTAATGATAGCCAAGAAGGTGATTTAATTTATTTTCAAGGTCATTCCTCGCCAGGTATTTATGCAAGAGCTTTTTTAGAAGGGCGAATTACCGAAGATCAAATGAAAAATTTTCGCCAAGAAGTCGATGGTAAAGGATTATCCTCCTATCCACATCCTTGGTTAATGCCTGATTTTTGGCAGTTTCCTACCGTTTCCATGGGATTAGGGCCTATTCAAGCCATTTATCAGGCGCGTTTTTTAAAATACCTAAATGATAGAGAATTATCCGATACTAAACAAAGAAAAGTATGGGCATTTTTAGGTGATGGAGAAACTGATGAGCCAGAATCCTTGGGCGCTATTTCCTTAGCGGGTCGAGAAAAGCTTGATAACCTTGTTTTCGTTATTAACTGTAATTTACAAAGACTAGATGGTCCAGTACGCGGTAACGGAAAAATTATTCAAGAATTAGAAGGTGTTTTTCGTGGTGCGGGTTGGAATGTTATTAAAGTCATTTGGGGACAATATTGGGATCCTTTGTTAGCGCGTGATACCGATGGAAAATTATTAAAAATAATGGAAGAAACCGTTGATGGCGAATACCAAAACTATAAATCTAAAGGCGGAAAATTCACTCGTGATAATTTCTTTGGTAAAGATCCTGCACTATTAGAAATGGTTGCCAATATGTCGGATGCCGATGTGTGGCGTTTAAACCGTGGTGGTCACGATCCAACCAAGGTGTATGCGGCGTATCATGAAGCGGTTCATCACGAAGGACAGCCAACGGTTATTTTAGCCAAAACAGTGAAAGGTTATGGCATGGGTGAAAGTGGCGAAGGAAAGAACATTTCTCACCAAGTTAAAAAGATGAACCTCGATGCGTTAAAACATTTTAGAAATCGATTTAACGTACCAATTGAAGATAAAGATTTAGAGTCAACACCGTTTTATCATCCCGGTGAAGATAGCCCAGAAATCAAATATATGCGTGAAAGACGTGGGGCACTGGGTGGCTATTTGCCAGCAAGACGAAGAGAGTCAGAATCTTTACCTGTTCCTCCGTTAAAAAGTTTTGAATCTATTACTAAAGGATCAAATGGTCGTAAAATTTCGACCACCATGGCATTTGTTAGAGTATTAAACCAATTATTGAAAGATAAAAATATTAGCAAAAATATTGTTCCAATCATTCCCGATGAAGCGCGTACTTTTGGAATGGAAGGCATGTTTAGACAAATCGGTATTTACTCCAGCGTTGGTCAACTTTATGAACCAGTCGATTCTGATCAGTTAATGTATTATCGCGAAGATAAAAAAGGTCAAATTTTAGAAGAAGGTATTAATGAAGCGGGTGCTATGTCTTCATGGATTGCCGCTGCGACCAGTTATTCAAGCAATAATTTACCGATGATTCCATTTTACATTTTTTATTCAATGTTTGGATTTCAGCGAATTGGTGATTTGGCTTGGGCTGCGGGTGATATGCAAGCACGAGGATTTTTGATTGGCGCGACTTATGGCAAAACCACTCTTAACGGTGAAGGTTTGCAACATCAAGATGGCCATAGTCAAATGTTTGCTTCAACCATTCCTAATTGTGTTAGTTACGATCCCACATTCTCTTACGAAATTGCAGTGATTATTCGTGATGGTATGAGAAGAATGTATGAAGAGCAGGAAAATGTTTTTTATTACATTACCACCTTGAATGAAAATTACGTTCATGATGCGATGCCAAAGAATAGTGAAGACGGTATTCTAAAAGGCATGTATTTATTAAAAGAATCAAAAAAGAAGAGTAAGAAAAAAGGCGCAAAAGTTCAGTTAATGGGATGTGGAGCGATATTAATGGAAGTGATTGCGGCTGCTGAATTATTGGAAAAAGACTTTAAAATTGAATCCGATATTTGGAGTGTGACTAGTTTTAATGAGTTAGCCAGAGACGGCATTAATACCACACGGCACAATTTATTAAACCCTGAAGAAACGGCGCAACAAAGCTATGTAGAATCGTGTTTATCGGGACGAGAAGGACCAGTGATTGTTTCTACGGATAATATAAAGGCTTACGCAGAGCAAATTAGAGCTTACGTACCAGCATCCTACTCGGTGCTTGGTACCGATGGGTTTGGACGAAGTGATAGTCGTGAAAATTTACGGCGATTCTTTGAGGTTGATCGATATTTTGTTGTAGTTGCGACCTTAAAAGCATTAGCCGATGAAGGTAGCATCAGTGCCAAGCAGGTGAGTAAAGCGATAAAACTTTATAACATCGATATCAATAAACCTAATCCACTTTTGAGCTAGGGAGAAATTCATGACTGATTTAACCCAAGTAAAAGTGCCTGATATTGGTGATGCAGAAGGCGCAGATATCATCGAAGTGTTAGTCGCTGTTGGTGATAAGATTGAAATAGAAACGCCGTTGATTGTTTTAGAGACGGATAAAGCGACGATGGAAGTGCCATCGAGTCATGCGGGTATTGTTACTAGCATTTCTGCAAAAGTTGGCGATCAAGTTTCTCACAATGATTTAATTTTGGAAATATCAACCGAGAATGACTCGTCTGCAACTACAGCGCCCGAATCTTCAACTTCCGAGTTGGCTACTGTCGCCGTTAAAGAGGAAACTAAAGAAGAAGTAGTTACCCCCGAGTCTCAAACCAACCCTGCTCCAGTCCCTTCAAAACCAGCACCATCAGAACCCACCAATCTAGTTGTACCAGACATAGGTGATGCTTCAGATGTCGATGTCATCGAAGTTCTAATTTCTGCTGGACAAGCAATTGACAAAGAACAAGGAATGATTGTTCTAGAAACCGACAAAGCAACAATGGAAGTTCCGTGTGAATCGGGTGGTGAGATTGTCTCGGTAACGGTTAAGGTTGGAGATAAAGTTTCTCAAGGTGATGTGATTGGTCAAATTAAAGTTGTGACTAGTAGCGTTACGCAAAGTAAAGAGCCCGAAACAAGAATAGAAGCTCCGGCACCTGCCACCGCACCAGCTATCACTATGCCCGAAAAATCAGATCGTAATTCTCCGGTACCTGATCATCCACATATGAAGAAAAAAGCTTCATCTAGTAAGTTAGTACACGCTAGTCCTTCAGTCAGGCGTTTTGCTAGAGAGTTAGGCGCAGACTTAAGTAAAGTTAAAGGTACTGGAATTAAGTCGCGCATCATGAAGGATGATGTGCAAAAATTTATTAAATTTGAATTATCTCGTCCAAAAGCAACGGCTACGACCGGCGGTATCGGAACGATTGAAATGCCTAAGATTGACCACGCAAAATGGGGGGAAGTTGAGAGCAAACCACTGACTCGTATTCAAAAAATTAGCAGCGTTAACTTGCATCGAAACTGGGTCACTATTCCGCATGTCACACAACATGAAGACGCGGATATTACTGAATTAGATGCTTTTAGAAAAGCGATGAAAGATGAAGCATTAAAAGAAGGTACGCGTTTGACACCTTTGGCTTTTATTATGAAAGGTTTAGTGCATAGTTTAAAAGCGTTTCCAAAATTCAATTCTAGTTTATCTCATGACGGCGAAGAGTTGGTATTGAAGAAGTATTATCATATTGGTGTTGCTGTAGAAACACCAGATGGACTAACCGTCCCTGTTATACGTGACGTTGATAAAAAGGGTGTATACCAATTAGCAGACGAATTAGGTGAAATGGCCGCTAAAGCGCGTGATAAGAAACTCGGTGCTAACGATATGCAAGGTAGTAGTTTTACCATCACATCATTAGGCGGAATAGGTGGCACGTCTTTTTCTCCTATAGTAAAATGGCCCGATGTAGCTATTTTAGGATTATCCCGAAATAAAATGCAGCCTGTTTGGAATGGCAAAGAGTTTGAACCTAGAATGATGTTGCCTATGTCATTATCCTATGACCATAGAGTGATTGATGGTGCGGATGCAGCAAGATTTGTTGTGCATTTAGCAGCGACATTAAAAGATATTCGACGGGTGCTTTTGAAATAAAGTAAAACACCAAAAATAGTCGGTTGAAATAAATTAGAGAGAAAATTGAATGAGTAATATTCAAGCACAAGTTTTAGTCATTGGCGCCGGCCCAGGTGGTTATACGGCCGCATTTCGCGCTGCAGACTTAGGTTTAAATGTGGTTCTTGTTGAAAAATACGCAACGTTAGGTGGTGTCTGCTTAAACGTTGGTTGTATTCCGTCAAAAGCATTATTACATTCAGCAAAAGTGATTGATGAAGCAAAAAGCATGGAGAAGCATGGCGTTTCGTTTGGTGAGCCAACCATTGATATTGATAAAATTCGCTCTTACAAAGATGGTGTGGTTGGTCAATTGACCAAAGGTCTTTCAGGTATGGCGAAAATGCGTAAAGTGCAAGTGGTTCATGGTAATGCACAGTTTACTTCTAGCACTTCGGTCGATGTAGATACGGCGGATGGTAAGCAAACCATTAATTTTGAAAATTGTATTATCGCAGCCGGATCAAGAGTGGTTCAATTGCCATTTTTGCCAAAAGACGATCGAATTATTGATTCCACTGGCGCATTAGAATTAAAAGATATTCCAGAAAAAATGCTAGTGATTGGCGGTGGTATTATCGGATTGGAAATGGCAACGGTTTATCGTGCATTAGGTGCAGGTATTACTATTGTTGAAATGTTTGATCAATTAATTCCAGCTGCGGATAAAGATCTGGTGAAAGTTTTACATCGTTTTGTCAAAAAGCAATATGATTCTATTTTGCTTGAAACTAGCGTGACTAAAGTTGAAGCGAAAGACGATGGATTATGGGTGACGTTTGAAGGCAAAAAAGCGCCGAAAGAACCACAAAGATATGATCGAATTCTTTCAGCAGTTGGGCGCAGACCTAATGGCGATTTACTCAACGCACAAGCCGCAGGCGTTAATGTCGATGAGCGAGGATTTATAGCCGTTGATAAGCAATTAAAAACCAATGTTACAAATATTTATGCGATTGGCGATTTAGTCGGGCAGCCAATGCTTGCACATAAAGCAACCCATGAAGCGCATGTAGCTGCGGAAGTGATTGCGGGTAAAAAGCATGCGTTTGAACCTCAATGTATTCCAAGTGTGGCTTATACCGATCCAGAATTGGCTTGGGTTGGACTCACGGAAAAAGAAGCCAAAGAAAAAGGTATTGATTTTGGCGTAGGGACTTTCCCTTGGGCTGCTAGTGGACGAGCCATTGGTGTTGGTAGAACGGAAGGTTTTAGTAAAACTATTTATGACAAATCAAATAATCAAATTATTGGTGCAGCAGCCGTTGGCGTTAATGCAGGTGAATTGATTGCTGAAATGGGACTTGCAATAGAAATGGGGTGTGAAGCAGAAGATATTGCTTTAACTATTCATGCTCATCCTACGCTGTCTGAGTCTTTCGCATTTTCTGCTGAGGCTTATGAAGGTACTTGTACTGATTTGCCTCCGGTTCGAAAGAAAAAATAATTTAAAACTGGTTAATTGACTATGAATTCTTTTGAACCTGAAGCATCTATTAATGTTTTTGAAGAGCCATTAATTGCATGTAGCAATGATCCAGTTACCGGTTTTTTTAGAGATGGCTGTTGCAATACAAATGAACAAGACATTGGCTCGCATACGATCTGTATTGAAGCGAGTCAGGAATTTTTAGAATATTCTCGTTTTAAAGGTAATGATCTTTCAACTCCGGTTCCTGAGTTTGGTTTTTTAGGAATAAAAGCCGGTGATTGTTGGTGTTTATGTGCCGCTCGATGGCTTGAAGCATACAATGATGAAAGGGCTCCTAGAGTTTTTCTACAAAGAACTCACAAAAAAGCGTTAGAAATAGTACCGATGAAAATTCTTAATAAGTTTGCCCTGGATCTTAATTAGAGATCTTAATTAAACATCTTAATTCGTTTTTCAAATTAAAGTCCAATACAAAAGCCAACCTTTATAAACATTAACAGGGTGCTAATATGTCTCAGCTATTACCTCATCTAACCGTAGAAACTAACTCAAACCCCGATGCATCTGTTATCTGGTTACATGGATTAGGGGCCGATGGAAATGATTTTAAACCTATTGTCAGCGAACTTGGTTTGCCTGATGACGCTAAAATTCGATTTATATTTCCCCACTCACCTTCAAGACCCGTCACGATCAACGGTGGCATGGTGATGCCCGCTTGGTATGATATTTTGGAGATGACTATTGAACGTTCTGTCGATGAAATACAGTTACGAGAATCTGCTCAATCAATCACTGACTTTATTGAAGATGAAATAAGTAAAAGGATAGCTAGTGAACGAATTATTATCGCAGGGTTTTCTCAGGGTGGCGCTGTCGCTGTGGAAACTGCATTATCGTTTAATAAAAAATTAGCAGGATTGTTAATGATGTCGACTTACTTTGCGACTAAAGACAGTATTAATTTTGCTTCTGAGAATCAATCAATTCCTATTGAGATTCACCACGGCACTCATGATCCTGTAGTACCGGTTCAGTTAAGCGAAGTGAGTACAACTAAACTTAAGGAAAATGGTTATTCGGTTGAGATGAAACATTATCCTATGGAGCACTCTGTTTGCCCAAAGCAAATCAAAGATATTGGTCAATGGTTAACGAGCTGTTTGAAGTGATAAGATAGCTAACAATATTTATTTGCTTGTGAATAAATAGGAAAGTTTTTAATTAAAAATTATAGGAGTTTTTACAATCGTGTTAGAGATAAGACCAAATTGTGAATGCTGCGATAGAGATCTACCCGCAGATTCGTTAGAGGCAATGATATGTACTTATGAGTGTACTTTTTGTAAAGGTTGCGTCATTGATATTTTATCAAACGTATGTCCTAACTGTGGAGGAGGATTTGTAATGCGCCCGATCCGCCCCGTAAAAGAATGGCGTTCGGGTTTAAGCCGAGAGATTCAAAAACCTTCGATAGAAAGAGTTCATTCAGAATATACCCGTAAAGAATTAAAGGAATTCAGCGCTCAAGTTAGCGCAACACCACCGAGAAAAAGGTAAATAAGGTAGAGGATGTTTTTATGAACAAATGGTTAGAAGAAACAACGCTAGAAGGAAGTAAGGTTAAATTGGTTCCATTGACTGCTTCTTATCGCAACGAGTTAGTTAAAGCCTCCAATGATGGTGAACTTTGGAAGTTATGGTTTACTTCGGTTCCATCTGAAAAAAATATCGATAATTATATTAAACAAGCGCTAAAGGATATGGACAATGGACTTGCATTAGTTTTTGTCGTCATTGATAAAAAAAATAATAAAGTTGTAGGATCTACTCGCTATTGTAACGCAGTGCCTAGCCATCGAAGAGTAGAAATTGGTTATACTTGGTATTCAAAAAGCGCGCAAAGAACTTCCATTAATACCGAATGTAAACATCTCCTTTTAACCTATGCATTTGAAAAACTTAACGCAATTGCCGTTGAGTTTAGAACCCATTGGCACAATCATGCGTCTAGAAATGCAATTGAACGCTTAGGTGCTAAACAGGATGGTGTACTCAGAAATCATTGGGTTGACGATTCGGAAATGTTAAGAGATACCGTGGTGTTTTCGATCATTCAGAGTGAATGGAAAGCGGTTAAGCAATCTTTATCTTATAAACTAAGTTTATTTTCTTAACGGAATAATATTAAAATCGTTTTATTGTCTATGAGCTGAATAAATGCTATTACTCGGCTCAAAGACTACAATGACGAAGATGGATTGCCGTGTATATTTGGGGAAAAATCAATTAGACACAATTTAGTTCTCAAGTCGTGGTGAAGAGTTATTTACAGGGTCTTATTTTTTAATTTTCTTCTTGAAGTACTGTTTCTTTTTGAATGTCTTTCTTTTTCCTTCACCTTTTAGTGCTGCAAACCCACTAGAGTCCACTAAGGGTATCAATTCATTTAATTGTCCTAACAATCCACTCATAAAATCTTGATAACTCATTTTGCTCTGACTGATTGACGATAATTGTGATTCCCATTGCGCGGTCATATCAGGAAGTGTAGCGGTTTCTGGTAAGCTACTAATTAATTTTCGGCCGATAAGTGTTGACACGATTTGTTTACCCTGACGTTTTAAATATTGACGATTAAAAAGTAATTCAATAATTCCAGCTCGTGTCGCTTCGGTTCCTAGACCATCGGTTTCTCTTAATATTTTTCTGATTTCTGGCTCTTTTACATAGCGACTAATACCGGTCATTGCGGCGAGTAATGTCGCATCAGTAAAGTATTTTGGAGGTGTTGTTTGTTTATCGAGAAGGCTAGCGTCTTCACAAGTTAAGACGTCGTCTTTATTGAGTGATGGCAATGACTCTTGTAGCTCTGACTTTTCTAATTCGGACTTCTCATCTGAACTATGAGTATATTTCTTTTTCTCAAAGAGTTTTTTCCATCCCCGTTTTAACGGTTGTTTGGCTTTGGCGATGAAATGACCGCCGGCTATTTCTAGGGTAATTTGTTTTTCTTCAAATTGGTAGGCGGGGTAGAATTGGATTATGTATTGACGAGCGATCAATTGATAAACATTCGCTTCAAAAGAATTAAGTCGAGTGGCATCGAGTTTTCTAGCGGTTGGAATAATGGCATGGTGCGCTTGAATTTTTTTGTCATTCCAGGCTTTGCTAACCAGTGAAAGATCAGCTTCTAAAACAGCGGTAGATAACTGACCACAAACAAACGCAATAGCCGAGGTGACTGCGTTTGCTTGTTTTAGATGTTCAATCGGCAAAAACCGACAATCAGATCGAGGATAAGTAATTAGCTTATGTTTTTCATAAAGGCTCTGGCAAGTATCCAAGACTTGTTTGGCACTCATGGTATATCGTTTGGCCGCATCTATTTGTAGCGATGATAGATTATAGGGTAGGGGCGCTGGCTGTTGCTTTCGTTTTTGAAAGTAATTTAAAACTGTAGCAGGTTGATTTTTTATACGAGTAGCAACATTTTCAGCTAAGGATCGAGACAATACTCGCCCTTCATCGTCTTGATAGGGAAGGCAGGTTTCGCTCGGTAGCCATTTGGCTTTAAAAGTTTCATTCTGACCTTCATTGTTAGACGTTCTTAGATGTGCCCAAACCTGATAATAAGCCTTACTAATAAAGTTCTCTATTTCACCATCTCTTGCTACCACCAATCCTAGCAACGGCGTTTGAACCCGCCCCACCGATAGAACACCGTTGTAACCTGCTTTAGAACCTTGAATAGTACATAGCCTTGTCATATTCAACCCATAAAGCCAATCTGCCCGTGAACGTGCTAAGGCCGATGTCGACAAGGGAATAAACTCTTGATTACTCCGCAAAGTCTTAAGCGCGCGCGTCACCGCAGGTAAGTTTAAGTCGCTGATTAAACAACGCTGCACTGTCTTCTTTTTTTTTGCAGACACTTTAAAATAATTGATGACTTCATCCACTAGCAATTGGCCTTCCCGATCAGGGTCGCCAACATGAACGATTTGGGTCGATTCTTTGACCAATTGTCGTAAAATAGTTAATTGCTTGCGAGTTTGTTTTTTAGGCACCAACTTCCAAACATCCGGCGTGATCGGTAAGTGTTCAAGTCGCCACTTTTTATACGCATCATCGTAAGCATCTGGTTCAGCTTGTTCAAGCAAGTGCCCAATGCACCAACTCACMACGTCGCCATTGGCTAAGTGAATACAACCATCTTGTTTTTTGTGAGGTTTCGGTAGTGCCTCGGCAAGCGCACGGCCAAGGCTAGGTTTTTCGGCGATGTAGAGAATCATCAGAGAGGATAGTTACCTGTTGGTGTTTTTCAAGCGAGTAGTCATCTTGTTGACCTAAAGACATGATAATTATAAAAATGGAACTACTTATGCAAGTAGTTCATGTTAGCAGTGATCCTAAACGAAATACAGGTTAATTTGTGTCCTGTTGAAGCAAGCTCATACTGAATGAGCCATCCAGATCTGTATGGTTGTACCCTAGACGTAGATGTTGACCATTATTCAACCATTTGTAAATTCCGAATAGTTCATTGTAAATACACAACTATTCGGAATTTGCGGATAGTTGTTAGTCATTGAAAGTAAAAAAACTTGTAAAGTCCCATAATGGGTCTTATAGTACCCAATATGGGACTTAATTGCTTCAGGTGAAAAATGGAAACAACAACAATTGGTGATGCGCTATTTACTAAAACGCAACAGCGAGTTTTAGGTTTATTGTATGGCAAGTCGGATCAAAGCTTTTATTTAAATGAAATAGTACGTTTGGCAGGAATGGGAAAAGGCTCGGTTAATCGTGAACTACTAAAGTTAGTTAATGCTGGTTTGCTGACGGTCGCAAAGCAAGGAAACCAAAGTCATTATCAAGCCAATGCTAGTAATCCGATTTTTAGTGAGCTAAAACAAATAGTGCAAAAAAGCTTTGGTATTGTCGATGTGCTTAAATCCTCGCTTTCAACTTTGTTGCCGCAACTGAATATGGCATTTATTTATGGCTCAATAGCGAAAGAGAGCGAACATGCCGGTAGTGATATTGATGTCATGCTGGTGGGAGAAAATTTGAGTTATAGTGGCGTTATGGGACTGTTGGATAATGCAGAACAACAATTAGCTCGAACCATTAATCCAACACTATTTACACCAGAAGAATTCGAAAAACGAATAACGGCAGGGCAGAGCTTTTTAACGCGGGTTATGGAACAACCAAAATTATGGCTTAAAAAAGGTAAGGATATTGATTAATGAGCAATCAAACGTTAGACAATCTTGTAAAAATTAAAAAGCTCAATAATGAGCCGCCTGATGCCAATGAGTTTAATGGCATGGTTGCCGCCGCTACCACCAAATTAAAAGATGTTGGCATTGACGGTTTATCAGTTGATAGCCAGTTTTCTTTAGCTTATGGGGCTGCTCATGCGTTGTCTCTTGCTGCATTGCGTTGGCATGGTTATCGATCTGAGCATCGGTACTTAGTGTTTCAATGTTTACCTCATACATTAGGTTTAGACAAAGCAAAATGGCGAGTGTTAGACAAGTGCCATAATTGCCGAAACCTTGCAGAATACGAAGGTCATTTGGAGATCGATACACAGCTGCTAAAAGAGTTAATACAAATAACCAACGAACTGCTCGTTTTAGTTAATGATTTAGAGACTATTCAATAAAAACAAAATAAAGAAGAATTGAATTAAAGGGGGCACGTCTTTCTTTGGCTTATCAAAGATGTCTGGGTCACCCATTAGTTCAACAAACCATAAAGAAAGAGCTCATCCACATTCAATCAAGGAGAGATTAGATGGCAGGCCTCATTTCACCGAAATGTTGGGGAACATCAGATATGGAAATTGAAAGAAAAAGGGGTCATGTAAATTGTATTATAAAAATACTTCTTCAAACGGGGGTTGACCAACCTAACTATTAATTTTGTGTATAAGTAGTAAACTTAATTGCTCTGTAACTAGCAAGTTGTAGGTAAAAGAAAAATTTCAATGACTGACGTCAATCCCATTTTTACGTTAGAATCCCTCTGTTATTAACTACTTTTACAAGCAATACCAAATAAATCAATGCCAAATAAATCACCGCTCAATCAATATCAATGCTTGGTCAGCTCAAATCAAATAAGCTTTGACGCCTCTCAACAACAAGCCGTTGAACTGCTGCAACAGTTATATTTAAATTTGCAATCAACAAAAGCAAATAACAAAAAACAAAACGCGGCAATTAAAGGCATCTACTTATGGGGTAAAGTAGGCCGTGGAAAAACATTTTTAATGGACTTATTTGTGAATTGTTTGCCTAACTCATATTGTAAACGGCAACATTTCCATCATTTTATGCAGGATGTACATCGCCTGCTTAAAGAATTCTCTGGCAAGCCAGCCCCCTTAAAATACATAGCTCAAAAATTTAGTCAGCAGTATCGCGTATTATGTTTTGATGAATTTTTTGTATCTGACATAGGTGATGCCATGYTGTTAGGTAATTTGCTGCAATTTATGTTTGAACTGAATATTGTGGTKGTAAGTACCAGTAATTGTGCMGTYAATGAGTTATACAGAAATGGATTGCAACGTGAKAGATTTCTGCCAGCCATTGYGGCAATTGAAMAACATACCCAACAGTTRCATTTAGATGGGGAACATGATCATAGGCACCGTGCGTTAACTWATGCTCAAAACTACTTTGAGTTACCCCATTGYRMAGACCAACAAAAYGCTTTGCATCAGAGGTTGTTAAGTCGATTTARTTTGAAGCCCGATCTTGAAATTAAGAGTGGTCAAACTAAGAATGGTCAARMTAAATCAGAACAAGYTAAGCACAAATCGATAAATRCCTMWGATAATRRAATTAGTATTCTAGGTCGAAAAATTAACTACATAGCCAAAAATACTGAAGAAGGAAACAGAGCGATTTGTTTTGATTTTTCAGCGTTATGCCAAGGACCTCGCAGCCATTTTGACTACGTAGAATTAGCTAGAAAATTTAGTATCATATTATTGTTTAATGTTCCCGCTATGAGTGGACAAGCTTATGAAAGAATAAAAGCCAGAGGCACGGAAGATAATGGTTCTAACATTAATGTTTCAGCGGGTAAAACCGGTGAGCGCGAAGTCGTATTAGCGCCTATGGACGACGCTGTTAGGAGATTCATTGCCCTAGTTGATGAATGTTACGATTGTAACCTGAATTTATTGATAACAGCCTATGTSCCACAAAGTCAGCTTTATAATAGCGGAACATTAATGTTTGAATTTGAACGAACGAAAAGTCGATTAATAGAAATGGCGTCGATGGAATACCTTAATAAAGAATAGAATAGAAWAGAWAAYNNNNGGNGCATGTGTTTTACGGTACAAATARTTGTATTTCCCCCCTTAGTCAGGCGAGTTTTGTTAGACTGGCKTAATCACTCGAAWACATTTAATTATCTAGAGTTATAAACCGAWATCATGRCGAAAAAAAYATTAAGTTTGAAATTGAAACGAAATAAAACCATCAAACAAATCGAAGGTGCGATTAAAGATGGCTCTCAGATTGGCATAGATAGGAGAGAGCCGCAAAAAAATAATTCGAAAAAAGTTGACCCGCTAAAACAATTCTCAAATGGCGTTGCCATTAATCCTTTTGAATGCATTCAATTGGAGTTGGGTTCTCAGCAATCGGGTTCTCAGCAATCAGGCTCTCAGCAATTGTGCGCGCGAGCGATAGATTTGTTCGCGCCGATTGGCATGGGACAGCGAGGTTTGATTGTGGCTCCGCCGGGCTCCGGTAAAACAACCATGTTAAAACATATTTGCCAGGCGGTGGGGGAAGCTTACCCCGAGATAAAGCTCTATGCGTTACTGATTGATGAAAGGCCGGAAGAGGTGACTGACTTTAAGCGCAGCGTGCCGGCGCAAGTCCACGCTTCAACCTCGGATGAAACTTATGACCAACATATACGTGTTGCTAATAACCTGCTTAACATTGCCCGCAAGCAAGCTGGTGAAGGTCACAATGTAATGATTGTGATTGATTCACTCACAAGGCTCGCAAGAGTTCATAATGCAACAACAAAGAGCAGTGGTCGCACTATGTCGGGCGGGGTTGACGCAAGAGCGATGGAAATACCGCGAAAACTGTTCGGCGCCGCTAGAAAAATTGAAAATGGTGGCTCCCTTACCATTTTGGCGACGGTACTGGTTGATACCGGAAGCCGGATGGACCAAGTTATATTTGAAGAGTTTAAGGGGACTGGTAATATGGAAATCGTTTTATCACGAGAGGCTGCTAATCAACGAATTTTTCCCGCGCTGGATATTGCTAAAACTAGCACTCGTCGTGAAGAACTTCTCTACCACCCAAAAGATATCGAAAATGTCAAAAAATTGCGCAGGGCTTTAACCAATCTTAAACCGGAAGAGGGCGCTAGAAAACTACTTGAGTTACTTGAGGAATATCCAACCAATACAGAGCTGTTGAAGCGTTAATTAATGAGTTTATTCATATTCCAAATCACCATTAAACAGTGGGACAAAGGTCAAAATACACCGGTGCATCAAACTGCCCGCGCTGCAATTCCTAATGTTTATGCTGTTAATACCAAACCGGCTTTTAGGGTTTTTAATCATCCTTGTATCCTAGAGCAACATGGTGATGATATTCCCACTAATATTTATAGCGACGGCCGTATTAATACTTCGGTTTTATCAGATGACCGAGTGATGTTTGACCGGTTTCAGATAATCAATGGTGACAATGGTTTTGAGCTGGAATATTTAATCCAAGGCAATAAAAATAAATCTTTAGGTCAATTGAATAATCATTGGATTCAAGCTCGATACCAGTGGCGATACAGCGTGATTGAAACCAAACAACTTTATTGGATGTATGAAGAAGTGACCCTCAATGCGGTTTACTTGCAAGCGTTTGATGCCGAGTATTTTCTTAAAAGGGAACCAGGTGTTGTGTTTGATGAATTATAAGATGTTAGGGGGGGATAAAGCTGCAGGTTACAGGGGGCCTTTAATTTTCTTTTGCTACGCGCTGGTAGCATTGGGTTTTAGTTTGATACCCCCCCTATTTCAAGAGTCCATTGTTTAATTCTCGATTCGTGTATACTATTGAGCTTGTGCGCAATGACTCTTAGAGTCGTAAAAAATGAAGCCAAGCGTTTTTAGTTGAACAAGTGGCTGGTATAAAAAGGAGTTTATCTAGAATGCTTTATGACCTAATACAAAAAGCCGTGTCACCGTTTTTAAAGGCTCATAATCCAGGCAATTATTCGTTCGAAGAAATACTCAATTTAACCTTGATCGGCTTTTTTAAATTCCGCACAACTTGTCCAGAAGTAAT
>NVTT01000077.1 GCA_002401655.1 Gammaproteobacteria bacterium
CAACTGCAATGCCCGCGATTGTGGCGGAATTTAATTTAACGAATTTAAAAAAATTAATAGCGAGCGCAAATTTGAGAAAAAAATTACAAGATAATATTCGATATTTTCAGACGCAATGTGAGAAAATAGGTGTAAAGCATTCGGGTATTTCTAATCCTATTCAAAAAATTGAACTCTATGATTTAGAGCAATTGAAAGAAAAGAGTCAAGAACTTAAAAAGCAAAGGGTATTGGTGGGTAGTATTCGACCTCCAACATCGCTGACGCCTCGATTAAGGATTACTTTGAGTGCGTCGCATAGTTTTAGTGATATTGAACGGTTAGTGAGTCACTTGTGATCGTAATTTGTAACATTAATTTAGAAGTGAAAAAGTTAAATTGTATGAAAAAGTCAAATTGAAAATTATTAAACCTTTTTGTCAGATAAGTCAGAGCGAAGCAGGTTCTTCAGAAAAACCAAATCTAGTGCTAATTCATGGTTGGGGTTTGCATGGTGGCATTTGGGAAACACTTATCCCACAATTAGAGTTAGACTATAAAGTCTTCAATATTGACTTACCAGGGTTCGGACGCAGTCCAGTTTCTAACGGAACTTATGACCTTGATTATTTAGTGGAATCGGTTGTTAGTATCTTGCCTGAAAAGTGCAATATTTTAGGATGGTCAATGGGAGGATTAGTCGCAACACAAGTATCACTTAAATATCCTGATAAAATTGAGAGATTAATTACCGTTGCTTCTAGCCCTAGCTTTTTGGCAAACTCAAAAAATCCAAATGGTTTGGATGATGCCGTACTAGAAACGTTTATTCAATATTTATCCGAAGATTTTAGAGGAACCTTAGTCAAATTTTTAAGTATTCAAACCATGGGAAGTAAAACCCAAAAGGAAGATATACAACGATTAAAAGAAACCGTCTTTTTACATGGTACGCCCGCAGAAAAAGCGTTAGCGGGCGGTCTGAATATACTGAAAGAGAGCGATTTAGCTGAAAGCTTAAAATCACTTAGAATGCCTTTGTTAAGAGTGTATGGAAAGTTAGATACTTTAGTTCCAGCAAGGTCAATCGCTTCAATAGATAAGTTAGCACCAAAAAGCGAAAAAGAACTGTTTTTAAAGTCAGGTCACTCGCCATTTTTATCACAAACGCCAGAGTTTATTGATTGTATTAACCGATTTATTGCTAAACCAATTGAAACAGAATGAACAAACAAACATGAATAGATTAGAAACAAAAGAAGTCAGCGAATCATTTAGTAAGGCTGCAAAAAATTACGAATCCTCAGCATTCCTACAGAAGGAAGTCGCTAGCCGGTTGTTGGAAAGGCTAGAGTTAATGAACATAAAACCTGTACATGTTTTAGATGCTGGTTGTGGAACAGGATTTTGTTCAAGAGCATTAAAAAAGAAATATAAAAAATCTAATATTATTGGTGTTGATATAGCTCCCGGTATGATTGAACAGGCAAAACTAAAAAATGGCCTATTTAATAAAATTGATTACCAATGTGCGGATATTAATAAACTTCCTTTCGCAAACAATTACTTTGATTTGGTTTTTTCAAATTTAACCGTGCAATGGGTCATGGAACCCAAAATTGCTTTTTTGGAATTGAATAGAGTTTTAAAGCCGGGTGGAATTTTGATTTTTTCGAGTATGGGGGAGGATACATTGACAGAATTAAAACAAAGTTGGGCGTCTGTAGATAGCGAAATTCACGTCAATCATTTCTTTGATATGAAACAAGTCGGCGATCAAGTGTTTGCTTCAAATTTTGAAAACACCGTTATGGATCGAGATATCATCACCATGACTTATAAAACCATGGTAGGTTTAATGAAAGATTTAAAAGCCATTGGAGCAAATAATCTTAATAGTGAAAGATCGAAAGGGTTAATGGGTAAAAGCAAATTTRMCCARTTAAAARCTGCCTATGAAAAATTYCGCTGGSAAGATGGGCAACTACCYGCGACYTAYGATGTTATTTATGGACATGCTTGGAAGAAGATGGARGATTTTTCWGGTGGATAYCATACTTATAAGATTGATTTAGATAAATAGTAGTTTCTAGTTTTTATGTTCTTCGCCCGAGTGGCTTCTAGCGGATTTCTAAAATTAGAAGTATTGATCAACAAAAAAGCTGTCTGACAATTAATTGCATCCTGCATTAATTGCATACATGCCATCCCTGGCAATAAGCGATAGCGAGTTCTTTTTTGTCAATGCTTCACTTACAGCAAATGAGACCGTTAAGTTTTGTTTGCTTTTTTAGATTTTAATAAATCAGCTAGACTCAACGGAAGGACATTTTGCCTTCTTTTGTGTCCTTTCAAAAGAAGGTCGCAGGAAAGCGAAGCGCTGCGAAATACGTTAGTCGGACGGATAGAACGTAACTAAAACATTGGTTAGTTTATAAATGAAAAAAAATTATTTTATAACGGGCACTGATACCGATGTAGGTAAAACCTTAGTTATTTGTGCTTTAATCCATGCTTTTCAAAAACAAAACAAAAACATTATAGCCATAAAACCGATTGCCGCCGGTTGTGAAAGAGTTGATGGGCTATTAAAAAATTCTGACGCTTTGGAGATTATTCAAGCATTAGATGCCAGTCACTCACAAAAAAACCATCCATATGAATTGATTAATCCGATCAGTTTACAATCAGCTGTCGCTCCACACATAGCTGCAACCGAAGATGKTATCTCTCTATCTGTTAAATCATTACAAAGGTCATGTAACCTGCCTCAATTTAATCAAGACTACATTTTAGTTGAGGGGGCAGGAGGATGGCTAGTCCCACTAAATGAAACCGAAACGATGGCTGATTTTGTGGTTGCAGAATCACTTGACGTTATTCTCGTTATCGGAATGAAGCTAGGATGTATTAATCACGCTTTATTAACCATTGAAAACATTGAGTCGAGAGGTTTAAAGCTTTCTGGCTGGGTTGCCAACTGCGTAGATAAAGAAATGATGGTTTTAGACGATAATATTCAAACACTCTGTGAGCGAATTGATTCTCCTCTTTTAGGTATTATACCTTTTTTAATTGAAGGGGATAATTCAGATGAAAAGAAGCGAGCCACACTGGCATCTACCTATGTTAATATAGCGCCTCTAATCTAGGACAACTTCCTAGTTGCCACTAATCCTTTTGAGAGTGTAACGATGGTCAAGTTTGGTCAATTTAATTATTTAAAAATTGTTAGAAAAACCGGTAGAGGAACTTTCTTAGCCGGCGATTCTAACAGTGAACTATTTTTACCTAAAGGACAAACACCWGAATATTGTGAAGCGGGTGATAAAATAGAAGTTTTCGTTTATCGTAATTCAGATAATGAAGCAGTCGCTACGACTAAAAGACCAAGAGCTTCTTTAGGGAGCATTGCTTGTTTAGAGGTTGTTTCAGTCAATGATATTGGCGCATTTTTAGATTGGGGGCTGCCTAAAGACTTATTTGCTCCATTTGGTCAACAGGCTAAAAAGATGGAAAAAGGGGAGCGCCACATTGTTGCTGTTTATGAGGACAATACCGGAAGAGTTGCTGCCAGCTCTAAACTCAATCGTTTTGTTAAACCTGAATCTAGAAATATGAAACGCGGCCAAGTGGTCGAAGCTATCGTTGGCGATAAAACCGATCTTGGTTATAAAATGATCATTAATTCTAARTWTTGGGGCGTTTTACATAAAAAYGATGTWTTACAAGTTCCTAATTACGGAAAAAAGATTAAAGCTTATATTAAAACAGTCCGAACCGATGGGCGTCTTGATATTTCTTTGACGGAAATTGATGTCGATGGTAGTGGGGAATCTCTTCATTCTAAAGTGATTAATTTGCTTAAAGAGAATAATGGTTTTTACGAAATCAGCGATAAAAGCTCTCCTGAAAAGATTTACAACCACTTTGCCGTTAGTAAAAAAGTATTTAAAGCCACTTTGGGTAATCTTTATAAAAAGAAGATTATTAGTTTCGAAAACAATGGTACAAAACTGATTGAAAAATAGCCATTGAATACAAATTTAGAAATAGAAATAGAAATAGAAATTAAAGACAATTATATTTAGGGAGAAAAAATGAAAGGTCTAATTTTAACATTAACGCTAACTCTACTATGGAGTTGCTCTCAATCCGATCCAAATCAATCAAAAGCTAAAGATGATGCGACAATTGAAGTTACTGGTATTCATCTTGTAGAGGAAGTCAAAGGTGTTACTGGTAAAACAGTGATCCCTTATCAAAAATATGAAATGGATAATGGTTTAACCGTTATATTACATGAAGATCATTCTGATCCATTGGTTCATGTTGACGTTACTTACCACGTTGGTTCTGGTCGAGAAGAAATTGGTAAATCTGGATTTGCTCACTTTTTTGAACATATGATGTTTCAAGGTTCGGAAAATGTTGCTGATGAACAACATTTCAAATTGGTCACAGAATCTGGCGGTACGATGAATGGTACTACTAATTCAGATAGAACGAATTACTTCGAAACTGTACCCGCTAACCAATTAGAAAAAATGCTTTGGTTAGAAGCCGACCGTATGGGATTTTTAGTCGATGCAGTAACTCAAAAGAAATTTGAAGTGCAACGAGAAACGGTTAAAAATGAGCGAGGACAGCGCGTAGATAATCGTCCTTATGGAAGACTTAATGAACGTGTTTCCGCGGCTCTTTATCCAGAAGGGCATCCTTATTCTTGGCCTGTGATTGGTTTTATGGAAGATCTTAATAGAGCAAGTGTTATTGATCTGAAGAGCTTCTTCTTAAAATGGTACGGTCCTAACAATGCTACTATTACAATTGGTGGTGATATTGATGTTAAATCAACGTTAAAGCTAGCGGTAAAATATTTCGGTTCAATTCCAAGAGGACCTGAAACTAAAATGCCTGAGAAACCTGTTTTCTCTTTGGAGTCCGATCGTTATATCTCTATGGAAGACAATGTTCATTTACCCTTAATTTATATGTCATTTCCTACTGTAAGTGTTCGTCATGCGGATGAAGCTCCACTTGATTTGCTTGCACAAATTTTAGGCGGTGGAAAAACATCATTATTCTATAAGAACATGGTTAAAAATCAATTTGCGGTTCAAGCTTCGGTTGGCCACCCTTGCGCGGAGTTAGCTTGTACATTTAATATGCTTGCGTTACCTCATCCAGCATCTGGTAAAACATTAGCTGACTTAGAAAAAATTATGCGAGATTCTTTAGTTGAGTTTGAAGCAAGAGGTGTTGAGCCAGATGACTTAACTAAAGCCAAAGCTCAAATGGAAGCAAGTTTTATTTTTGGTTTGCAAAGTGTTAGGGGTAAAGTTAGTCAGCTTGCCGCTAATCAAACGTTCACAGGCAACCCAAATTATATTGAAAAAGATATTGCTCGTTATGCCAATGTCACAAAAGAAGATGTGGATCGAGTGTTTAATCAATATATCAAAGGTAAACATTCAGTCATTATGAGTGTGGTTCCAAAGGGTAAGATTGAAACGATTGCTAGTGCAGACAATTTTAAACCGGCTATCCGTCAACTCGTTAAAGAAGCTGCTATGTCAGCAGATGAATTAGTTTTACGAAAAGCAAAAGATACTTTTGATAGAAGTAAAATGCCTATCGCTGGCGCTAATGCCCCTGTCTCTGTACCACAAATGTGGCAGCAGGAATTAGAGAATGGCATACAAATTTTGGGAACTCAAAGTAGTGAGACACCAACAACATCTATTTTAATCAAAATTCCAGCGGGCCATTATTACGAAAGTACCGATAAAGCTGGTACTGCATCGCTTGTTTCAGCCATGTTAAATGAAGCAACGACGGAGCGTAGCGGTGAAGCGATGAGTAAAGCTTTACAACTGTTAGGTAGTAGCGTTTCAGTTCATTCCAATAACTTTTTCGTTAATGTTAATGTGAGTTCTTTAACAAAAAATATTGATGCAACAATGGATTTAGTCAAAGAAAAATTATTTAGCCCGGCTTTTTTACAAGAAGATTTTGATAGAAATCAAAAGAGTGCTATTCAAGGCAGTGCTAACAGTAAAAAGGACGCAGGATACTTAGCTAGTACGGCTTTCAGGCAATTAATGAATGGTGAAAATATTGCAGCTATGCCCGGTGGTGGAACGGAAGAGTCGGTTGCTAATATTACTTTAGAAGATGTTAAGTCTTTTTATAACACTTATATTAAGCCTCAAGGAACACAACTTATAGTGGTATCGGATAGAACAGAAAAAGAACTAACGACAACCTTGTCATATTTAAGTGGGTGGAAAGGTAAAGGTCCAACATTAGAACTAACTGTTGTTGATTCCATCGCTAAAAAGGGTGTTGTTTATTTAGTCAATAAAGATGATGCGGCTCAGTCTGCTATTCGTATTGGCAAACGTGGTATTAAAGAAGATATTACCGGTGAATATTATCGTACTTACTTAATGAATTTTCCTCTAGGCGGAGCATTTAATAGTCGAATCAACCTAAACCTACGTGAAGACAAAGGATATACCTATGGAGCTAGAACTTATTTCTGGGGTAATCGTTTATCGGGTGGCTACACAGCAAGTGCTGAGGTGAGAGCAGATGTAACGGATAAATCTATTGTTGAATTTGTTAATGAAATAAAAGGTTATTATGAAAAAGGAATTACAGATGGTGAACTAACCTTTATGAAAAATGCTATTAATCAACGTGATGCACTTAAATATGAAACGCCAAGAGCCAAATTAGGTTTTCTAGCGCAGATTTTAGAGCACAATTTAACCGCCAAATTTGTAGTTGACCGTGCTGAAATTGTTAACAAGATTACAGTTAAAGAAATTAATGCGTTAGCTAAAAAGCATCTCAATATTGATGAAATGTTGATGGTCGTAGTAGGTGATGCGAAAACACTGAAGCCACAACTAGAAGCACTGGGATATGAAGTGGTTGATTATAGTATCTAAATGATTTTCTTATTAGCAGGGGTCGGAGTCGCCATTGATGATGAGTTAGATGTCTAAATTAAAGTGTTATGCAAATATTTAGATTATCTCTCAGTTTTAGAGCGACTCCGACACCTTTTAGTTAAATAGAATCCAAATCTTTCAACAATTTTTTAAACTTAACTCGTTTTTTGTATCCTTCAAAAAAATACGTGTAAACGACCTTACCCATATTATCTACAACAATAACACCTGGAAATGGAATACCGTAATGGCGATCTCCAGGTTTATTTTCTGTATTAACAACATTTAACGCTTTAAACGTTTCAACATTTTGATCAGAAAGAAGTGTATAACTTAATTTCTTTTTATGGCTAAATTTCCGTAATGTTTTGGGAGTATCATAAGAAATTCCCATTACGCCATAACCTTTGTTTCTAAATTTATAAGCTTCAGACTGTAGTTCAACCAAATGTCTTTTACAAAATGGGCACCAGTCAGCGGATCTGAAAAGGACAATTATTGCACCTTTTGAACGGATGATGTTGCTTAGTTTTTGCTTGTCTCCAAACTGATCTAAAACCGTCAGTTCTGGCAGTTGAGAGCCTAGTTTTGGTCCAGAATCTATCGGCGGTGAGGCTGCGAAGCTAGAAAATGAGCAAATAGCGATAATAAAAGCAAATACTGATAATTTCATTGGTTTTGTTATTTTGATGATTAGTTGATTCATATTTTCCTTATGTAAGTTAAGTTGTAGTCAATCATAAAACCAATAAACAAGTTCAAAGTTACAAGATAGAATGGCTTGAAGGGGAATAATTAAACTATTTTGGGTATTTGCCGATAAAACTAGCATCTAAATGCAAGTTGAACGCCATTTTATGCGGTTAGTTCTGTTTTATTGCAACAGGAGTGATTTATGCCAATAAATAATATACAGAGCAATTCGCAGAACAATGTGCTAAATATAGGGCTTCAAGGCTTTCAAGATGCTCAATCTAGAGTAGCTGTCGCAGCTCAGGAGATAGCATCTCAAACTGTTACAGATTCGTCTATTACTCCAAATAGTACTTTGAATAGTCCGTTAAACAGCACATCAATCAACCAAAATGATTTAACCACTTCTCTGGTTGATCTCAAAGTTGCAGAATTAGACGCTAAAGCTAATGTTAAAGTCATTCAAACTGCATCTGACTTAATCGGATCGTTACTTGATATACGTGCCTAATGTTTATTTCTCACACGCCAACTAATCTACCTGTCAGTACTGCTAATGTGGCGGCAGAATCGATAGCGAACGAGGCCTCTTTAAAACCTAGGATCCCTGAAGCACCTCCTACAAATCCAAGTTCTAATTCAAAGCATTCAACTGATTTTTCTGAACAAAATAAACCCAATTTGTTAGATTCATTGATTCAGGATAAGACGATCAAAGAACAAACGGAAAATAGTGGAGAAGAATCGACCAGTGATCAAAAAGATGACAGTACTCCTGAAAACGTTAGTCAAACAGCTAGTAATGTTTCAGATTTAGATCAGGCAGAACAACAACAAGTTGCTCAATTACAAGCTAGAGATCGAGAGGTTAGAGCGCATGAAGCAGCGCACGCTTCGGTTGGAGGCTCTTTAACGGGCAGTCCCAATCTGAATTTTACCAGTGGGCCCGATGGAAAGCGATATGCGACATCAGGCGATGTTTCCATTGATATTTCTAAAGTAGCAAATGATCCATCTGCCACGATAGCCAAATTACAACAAGTTCAGAGCGCTGCTTTGGCGCCTGCTCAGCCATCTTCACAGGATCGTAAAGTAGCGGCTATTGCTTCTGCGGGTATTAGCGATGCGCAAGTGGAACTGAGTTTAGAAAGGTTAGAAAACTCTAAACAGGCTAGTGAGTCCCAATCTGAATCAAAGCCTGAAAAGCAATCTGACGTAAAGTCGGATAATGAAGCACTAAACCCAGTAAAAGCTTTGCGAGAATCGCGTGCTTTAGAGCAAAAGATTGAAGATTCTGGAGCGCTAGAGAATCAGTCACCACTTAATCAACTTAGTCTTATTGCTTAATTAATCGATTTAATTGAACCAGTATCCATTGATCCAATTATTAAAAGTAATAATCCTTTCCAATAGATCGTCACTTACGTAAAATAGATTAATATCGTTTTAACATATAGAAAGATTAGTCCTCCTATCAATGAATTCAGAAAGATCAAGACCATTCCTAAAGTGGGCTGGCGGAAAATATCGTCTGCTTGACCGCTTGCAACCTTTATTGCAAGGAACAAAGTTGATCGAACCATTTGTTGGAGCCGGTTCAGCCTTTTTAAACCTACCTTTTGAACGTTATTTAGTGGGAGATATCAATCCTGATTTAATCAACTTATACGAATGTTTAAAAAACGAAAAAACCAAGTTTATTGAATATAGCCGTTCATTTTTCGTAGAATCAAATAATAAAAAATCTCAGTACCTAAAATTCCGTGAAGAATTCAATAATGGTGCTAAAGGAAGACGTAGAGCTGCCTTGTTTGTTTATATGAATAGATTCGGATTTAATGGATTATGTCGTTATAACAAAAGCGGGGGATTCAACGTACCTTTCGGACGTCATAACAAACCCTATTTTCCCGCAAAAGAAATGCTCCATTTTATAGGCGTCGCTAAGAAAACTAAATTTGTTTGTGGTGATTTTGTTTCTTTAATGAATAGAGCAAGAAAGGGCGATGTGGTTTATTGCGATCCTCCTTACGTGCCTCTTTCACCTACCGCTAGTTTTACTAGTTACGCAGCTCAAGGATTTACTTATGATCAACAAGTTGAATTGGCTTATCGCGCACAAAAACTCGCTAACCGAGGCGTGAAAGTTGTAATTTCTAATCATGACAATGCGATTACTCGTCAAATATATCAAGACGCAGTTATTGAGTCTTTTTATGTGTCTCGGTTTATAAGTAGAGACGGCGCAAATAGAAAAGCGGCAAAAGAACTATTAGCAATTTATCAATAAAAGCCTCTTCAGGATGGTATAGGTTTAATTCGCTAGTAATAATACTGAGCAGTAATTTGAATGTGATCATCGCGTCTAAATAGAAACAAAGGATCACGTATTTCATTAGATTCAAAAAATCGAGCATCCAAAGAAACTTTAACACTATCACCAAATCTTCGGCTAGCTTCTACTAGTACACTAGTAGAATTAAAATCTAAATCATAACTAAAGCCAAATAAAATTTCAGTAGATTGAATATCGTTAAGTGCTAATCGATTACCAAAAAACAAGTCATTTTGAAAATTTGAATTACTATCGGTTCCACGTTCATCCCATGCATATTCGATTAACCAACCTAAGTCAGCGTTAGACTGAAATATTCCATATTGACTGTATTCAAATCCACCTTGTAAAGCCCAATAATCTTCTAGATTATTTTCGTTATGGATTACTTCTAACTTTAGTAGGCTTGATTCTAAGCTAGCTTGAAATTCGATGCCTAATTGTTTAATTTGATTATAATAGGGAGTCAGTTCTAGAGAGCCTTGATTGGTAACTGTTGGTAGTAAGTTAGGAGAACGGTTTGTACCTTCGAACCATGAAAGTGCGAGATCAAAATCATCAATAGTGTGTGCCCAACGAATAGCAAAATCTAAGTGTTTTTCCTTATCTGCAGATTCATACAGAGGATCATTATTTACAAATGGTATACCTGGTCGTCCTTCAGCTCCAGCAAATGTTCTTTCACGAAAATAAGGCAGCAAATAAATATCAACAATTCCCCAATCTCTAACTAGTGAAAGATTAATCATTGGTTGCCCCAATTTATCTTCATTATCTACATCTTCAACTGAATCACTTTGATTAATGATATCAACTAAATGTTGAAATTCTGTAACACCCCAAAATTCACGTCTGATGCCGATGCGTGTTTCCCAATCATCACCAACATGAACCCAACTAAACTCACGAATATCAATATGAGTTCTTTCGCTATCGTATTGATCGACACGAGCGGATGGCACAAATTCAAAACTGTCATCACCATCATTCCAACTCCAAAAAAATTCAGGAGCAGCGGCAACAGACAATTGCTGATCGTGTTGAGTTGCAAATAGTGCATCTTCATAAAAGAAACGACCTTGAACTTCAAAGTTTCCACGTACTTCAAATTCATTTGCTTCAACGACTGATAGCAAGCTTGACAAGATAAAAAAAACGCCTCCTAGGAGGCGAAACATCGTAGGATGATGAAACTTTTTAAACATGGTTATTCTCGTAGTAAAAATTATTTAGTTCTTTAACGTGCTCTTTTAAGTGCGTTTTTATTGAAGTCTTTTTCATTTAATCCTGTTGATAAAACGTACTGACTAAAATTTAGGATAGTACTTTTCCCTGACTGGTGATTGACCATAGATAATATCTGTGGACGCCAAAATGCATTATTTATATGATGAAACTTAGTCATAGTTAAAGTTTTTAACAGTGTATCTTTGCGGTCATAAAAATCTGTTTTTCTAATGCGATGCTCCGATTGATCAATCCAAACAATACGTTTTTTGTAACCAGAGTATTTATCAACAGGGTATTGAACAACAACCCAACAATTGTCTCCATCGACAAGCTCATCTCTCAAATATTTATAAGTGTATTTGTCTACTTCAAAAGAAGTTAGATCTTCAAATGAAAATTCGCTTCCCATAAAAGAACCTGACTTATTTCTTGAAGAAATTCGTTTGACTCTTTTTAATGCGGGAAGATACAACCATTGCTCATCGTTGCCAATGGGGTGTGAGAAACTTAAAAATGCTGTTCCTTTAACATCACGAGGTGAATCAAAAATGTTTAAGCTTTTATCGYCATCACCTTTTTGCTCGATACTCTTCATGCGCATTTTTCGAGTAGAGGTTTCACCGTGTTGATTTTTTAATATCATTTCAAGCACAGCACTTGAGTCTTTCCAACCTAAATCGATTGCTTTAGTTTCTCGAGCAATTGCTAATCCTTTATCTTCAGCTTCTCCAGAAAAAACATTTAGAGATAGTGTAAGTACGATTAATAGAATTCCGTATTTAATAAGGTTCATAATTATTTCCTTGTATTCAATTAGTGATTTATTTGACCTATTTTTGTTCAGCCTTATCGTCTTTATCGTTTGACAACAACATTAATAGTGGAGGCAAAAAGAAGAAGTCAATAATGAGAGCAATTAGAATAGTAATCGCTGTAAGTAATCCCATCTCCGCATTGACTTTAAAGGTTGAGGTTGCCATTACACCAAAGCCAGCGACGAGCACCATGGTTGTGATCCATAAAGCTTTTCCTACRCTGGAAAAACTRTATCGWATAGCATCYTCTGAACTGAGRTTTTTCTCTCTTCTTGCTCTGACMTATTTACTCATAAAATGAACCGTATCATCAACGATGATGCCGAGAGTGACTCCCATAACAACAGACAAGCCAAGACCAACTTCACCTACAAATAATCCCCACATGCCAAAACCAACCGCAGCGGGTGTTAGATTTGGTAACAAACTGATGAGACCAAATTTAAACGATTTAAGAGCGATACCTAGTAAGATTGAAATTAGGATTAACGCCAAAGAAGAGCCCAATAACATGCTCTTAATATTAGATTGTCCTATATGAGCGAACATTAAAGACGGACTCGCAAGAATCAAATCATATTCAGTGTTATGTTTATYAAAATAAGTTCGAATGCGYTTTTCCATTTCTATRGTKGMRTTTGATTTTAGRTTTTGGAATGTTGCAACCACTCTTGTTGAAGATTTTCTCACATTCAATTGATTGTTGACATCGAGTCCTTGTGGTAAAGAGAGTTCATAGAGTAATAAATACTGCGCAGCCAGTTCTTGTTCTTCTGGCAATTTATACCAGTCAGGATCTTCAGCGTGCATATTTTTATTTAGACGTTTTAACGTATCTGTAATTGTACTAACGTGATCCGTTTCAGGTTGTGCTCTAAGCCAATCAACCATATCGGCAACGAATTTTAAATATATCGGATTATTGATACCACTTTCTTTTTTTGAGTCAATTGATAATTCGATCATTGTCATTCCCGACAAATTATCTTGCATATAATCCGTAGCTTGTCGAAATGGAACTCTTTTATCAAAATATTCAACAAAATTATCATTCATTTCATTCGACGGAACGAATGAAGCAAAGCCGATAATGACAATTGTTGAAAAGGGCAGTAACCATTTTCGATTGCTAACAACAAAATCTGCTAATTTGTCCATTGAGTCTTTTTTGTTGGTTTTTCGTGCTTTAACCCTTACTGGTAGAATAGATAATAAAGCTGGGAAAATTGTTACAGAAAATAGAAAAGCAAGTGTGACACCAATTGCTACCATGATTCCCAGATGACCGAATGGTGGAGCATCGGAAAATAGCATTGTTAAAAAACCGATAGCGGTGGTTAAACTTGTTAAAAATACTGGTTGAAAATTGACTCTAATACTATCTTTAATGGCTAATGACTTTTCCATACCATTACGCATATTAAAATAAAAAGTGGAGAGTATATGAACGCAATCGGCTACGGCTAGCGTGAGAATGACAGTAGGCGAGCTAGAAGATGGTCCCGTTAAATATCCACCAACCCATCCCCATATTCCCATTGTTCCAATAATACTTAATAGAATAACGATTAGGGTTGCAAAAGTTCCGACAAATGTTCTTAATAATATGCCAACCGCAAATATGACCACTAGTAACATAATGGGGATTAGAATGGATGCATCTGCTTTTGCTGACTCTGGAAAACTATTGTTCATCATAACCATGCCAGATAACATGAATTTTATATTAGGATATTTTTTTACAAATTGATCTCGAATTTCTCTAGCGGATTCAGCGACTTCAGGTATTTCTTTTGTACGATCTATTCCAGGTGTTCGAATGGTGACATTCACAACAGTCGCGATTCCACTTTCTGCGATTAATTTTTTGCGTAAATTAGGTTCAGAAAGAGATACTGACTTAATGGAAGCGATTTTTTTGGGATTTAGCATATCGGCTTCAAGAAGTAAATCTTCAATAATTAATTCATCACCATCGGCATAACTGTACTGAAAGTTGGTAATCGAATCAACACGTGAATTATGCGTAATATACCAAGCTTCATTGGTTAACTCCCATACGGCCGTTAACGTTTCTTCTGTAAACACATTTCCGTCTTTCGGCGCAATAATAAAAGCAACGTTATCGCTCTTGCTGTAAATATCTTGTAAGCCCAGAAAATTAGTTAACTGTACATTATCTTCTTTGAAAAACGTCTTGTATTCACTTCGGAATTTTAGCTTCTCAGCACCCATACCAGCGATCGCAACTAAAAACAATGATATTACGACTACTAACCATTTGTTTTTGAGAATAAAGCTCGAATAATTTTCCATATTAAATCTCTTTTAGTGTATCTTTTGGTCTTGCAATAAATTTGATATTTACAGAAGCCTGAAAATTAAATATATAAAAAAGGAGTATCCATTTTTTCTAATTCTTTTATTTCAGGTGAGAATATTTCAGTTGTTATTTTCTTTATTGTTTTCTTATAGTCCCAATCTTTAGATAGAGGCTTCCAGCCAAAACCATCTAGAATTAATCGAGCATTAGTAAAAGATTCCCGCTCTAAAACCATAGGTCCTAGTTTTACGGATTCACCCTTACTCATAATTAACGCCATAGCTCCCCAAGAAGCAGACCACATTGAGAAGGTTACTTGTTCAACTAACATATCTTCAGGCAGGATAAGATCGCCTGATTCAACCGCTTTTTTAATTTGGCGGTTCATTAATGCCATTAAGCTAGATTCATGCTCTCTATGAGTTTCATTTCTATCATTAGAACAACAGGCTGCCACGCTAGGGGAGTGAGCGGCTAATACCGCAAATAATTGTGCGGGGTAGAGCTTTGCCCAAATAACGTAGGAGACCATAACCGCTAGAACTTTTTCTCGGCTATTGCCTTTAAATTCAAGCGCTCGAACAAACATTTGTTGCATTTCCGTAATACTGGTATTACAGATAGCCATTAATAAATCTTCTTTGCTTACGAAGTGTTTATAAATCGTTCCTTTAGAAAAACGAGATTCGGAGACCAATTTGTCAATAGTTAAAGTAGCCAAACAGTCGTTTTCAACTAGAGAACGCGCTAGTGAAACAAGTTCGGTCTCTCTTGCTTGAAACTCTTCAATAGAAATACTTCTAGGGCTCATTGGAAATTACACATCTCAATTGACTGTAAATGACGAATCTATAAATGACGAACCGTCATGTGACGAATCGTCATTATAGGGTTTTAAATTCCTTTTTCAAGTCTTTTGGAAAAATAGTTCTATAACCTGAAGATGAATATAGTGATTTAATGCCTCTATGTTTCGTGCATTAATATGATTAAAGCACTAGAATACARTGCGTTAGTACAATTAAACTGATTTGAGGAWMTTTATGCTTTTTAACAATATTGTTGAGACTATTGGGCAAACACCACTAGTGAAATTGAACAAGATAGCAAGCGAACTTAGCTGTAATGTTTACGCTAAATGCGAATTTATGAATCCAGGTGGTTCAACTAAAGACCGAATTGCTAGACAAATGATTTTAGACGCTGAAAAATCTGGGCGGATAAAACGCGGGGATACATTAATCGAAGCAACTAGTGGCAATACTGGCATTGGCATGGCATTAGCTGGGGCATCGTTAGGCTATAAAATAGTCATCACCATGCCTGAAAAAATGAGCAAAGAGAAACAAGTAGTATTAGAAGCTTTAGGTGCAGAAATTATTCGAACGCCAACGGAAGCTGCTTGGGATGATCCTGAATCACATATTGAAATCGCCAAAAAACTGCAAAAGGAAATCCCTAATGCACACATACTTGATCAATATTCAAATATGTCAAATCCTGAAGCTCATTATTTTGGAACGGGGCAAGAAATTCTAGATGACTTAAATAACGATGTTGATATGGTGGTGATTGGTGTCGGAACTGGTGGTACATTATCGGGCATAGCCAAAAAAATTAAAGAGAAATGTCCAAAGGCGATTATTGTAGGTGCTGATCCAGAAGGTTCGTTATTGGCAGGTCCTGAAGAAATTAAACCTTATCATGTAGAAGGGATCGGATATGACTTTATCCCTGAAGTGCTGGATAGAGATTTAGTGGATGTTTGGGTAAAAACYAATGATACAGAATCATTTAARTATGCSCGTCAATTRATGAARGACGARGGRYTKTTRGTAGGTGGTTCKTCAGGAACKGCMATWATGGCRATGATGCAACAAGCMAAAMRMTTAAAGAAAGGACAAAACTGCGTKGTGATWTTRCCCGATGGKATTCGCAATTATTTRACCAARTTTGTRGATGAAAGCTGGCGTAAAGAGCATGGTTTTAACTAARTARATNNYTTAWMKAACKCAACGACTATGGACTACAAGTCCATTGGTTAAATTGAAATGACGAAAAGTCGTTACAACAAGAATCAAAAGTAGATACCATCTCTCCAAACCGATTTCAAATGATAATTTAACTCATTTGTGGTCGGTACTCGCTTTGATGTTTTAAAACACCAAAACAAATCT
>NVTT01000078.1 GCA_002401655.1 Gammaproteobacteria bacterium
AAAATAAAATAATCCCTCTCTCGCTCCAAAAAGACTAACAATATAAGCGGTCGCCAATCCTGCGATACCGACGGCAGCATAACCAGAGAATTCATTGAGACCATTAATTAACCCTTTTTGATTAGTTTGCGCTAAATCGAGTTTACTATTTAAACCCATCATTGACTATTGGCATCAACAATTATTAAAACAACCCGTGGTTCAAGCCGATGAAACCACCCTAAAAGTCATCCGTGAGGATAAAAACAAATGCTACATGTGGGTTTATTGCTCAGGCACAGACTCGCTGAGCGAAAACCAAAATGATACTAAAAATATCGTACTTTATGATTATCATGCTAGCCGAGCAGGAAGTTGTGCTGTGGATTATTTAAAAGGATTCAATGGTTATCTGCAAGCGGATGGTTACGCAGGTTATGAGCAGGTCGATGCAGAGTTAATTGGCTGCATGGCACATGCGAGGCGAAAATTTGTAGAAGCCAAAACAGCGCAGCCTAAAAATAAAATAGGCCGTTCTGACATTGCCATCCAGAAAATAGCCAAACTCTATGGGATTGAAAAACAAATTAAGGATTTACCGGCTAATGAAAAATACAAAATTCGACAAGAAAAATCATTGCCGTTATTAAACGAATTGAAAGAATGGTTGGATAAATCTATTCGACAAGTTTTACCTAAGTCAGCGATTGGTAAAGCGGTTCAATACAGTTTAAATCAATGGGAAAAACTGAGTGGCTATATCAAAAGTGGTGAAATCAATATTGATAACAACCGGGCAGAGCGAGCAATAAAACCATTTGTCATTGGTCGTAAAAATTGGATGTTTTGTAATACCGCCAGTGGCGCTAATGCCAGCGCTGTTCTTTACAGTTTAATTGAAACGGCTAAAGCTAATGGGCTGACACCGTTTAACTATTTGACGTACCTGCTTGAGGAATTACCAAAGCAGCCTGACAATCTTGAATACTTAATGCCTTGGAATGTGGAATTAGAAGACACCATTTAAAAGCTAGGTGTCTTTCCTTAGACGCTTACGCTGTTGTCGTATCCACTTTAAACTCGATACTAACTATCATCCCTGTATATTTGTYATGGAACTGGGCGATTCCCGATTTATTTGGATTGCCAGAGATAACAATATTTCAATCGTTTTGTATTAATATGCTTTCTAGTCTTTTATTCAATAAAGACCCCGAAAAAGGAATAACTATAAAGTGATATCGTCTTTCTGATTGTCTATAGATGAGAATCCTCTTTCTAACTGTTCTAATTCAGTGATGGTTTTTATATAGAATTTTCTTCGGTAATGTTGTTTAATGATGCCAATAGAAAGAAYGAGTTCTATTAATAAATAACTGGAAAAATACACAAGTAAGAGTAGGAAAAAAATTATATTGCAATGTGCGTCAATCATTTTTCAAGTCCTTTAATTGAGAGTTACCATAAACTACTACAAATGTCGCTAAGACTCTATAATTAATTCATAACAGAAAAACTATAGCTTAAGGCTTGTTCGTATTGTTTATCAAAAAGTAAATCTAAAAGTGAGTGCCCATCGAATGCTTCGATCGGGTTTTTAAGCCAAGCAATTTGCCCTTCTACTGTACTTGCCAGGATCAATGTATTAATAACAACCTTCATAATTAATTCAAGTTGCATGTTAGATAGCCCCTTTAATTCGAAATCTACTTTCCATTCTGAGAAATACTTGTCAATTGTTTGCATCACTAGTTTGGATGAAACAAACAAAGCGGTGTCATCAGGTGTATCGTCAGTCATTGTTGGAAAAGTTAACCCTCTCATTTTGAAATAACCGGCGGTTCCGACATTTATTTTTTCATTCATAATTAATCTCTCTGTTTTTATTTTTAATAGTAGAGTTTTCAATGTAAGTGAAAGTTGCTACCTATATATGAACATGAAGCGAGTTATTAATAAATCAAAGATTAACTATTGCTGAAGAGCGTTTTCAATAAATTGAAATTAAGGGGTTGGTCAAATGTATTGGTTTCTTAATTGCGTTAAAAAATTTTAATGGTGAAATAGATAAGTTGCTTAGGCAGCCTTTTTTAATTCATAGGAGAAAACTACAATGAAAACATATTTAACCACTCAAGAGCTAGCCGATCGCATTAAATATAATGTCCGCACCATTCGAGATACGCTTAAAGATTCAGTGTTACTCGAAGGCATTCATTATATAAGACCATTTAATGGTAGAAAAATACTTTATCTTTGGGAGGTTATTGAAAAGGATATGGTCTCTGGTACAAGTATTGATTCCATTATCGCTTCAATTCAATAGGAGATCGATATGGCTTCTATTAATGTAAGAAGTAATCGCTTAGTCATCGATTTTAGATATAGACAACAGCGTTGCCGAGAGAAGACTGGGCTAGAAGATACTCTGCAGAATAGGAAACGCTTACAATTATTTGTGAAAAAAATGGAGGCCGAGATAACTCTCGGTACTTTCGAATATGGTAAATATTTTCCGAATAGTAATAAAGTTGATTTTTTCGAAAACTTAGAAAGGAAAGTGAAATCGGCGAATTCAAATAAACCGTTGTTTAAAGAGTTTGCGGAAGTTTGGTTTAATGAGAAGCAAGTTGAGTGGCGTGCTAGTTACAAAAAGGCGATTACTGGTTCGATGGATAAGTATCTCATTCCAAAATTCGGTGATAATGCCGTTGATGAGATTAAAAAGTCAGACATTTTACTCTATCGCTCAGAGTTAGCTAAAATCCCCAGAAAAGTTGGCGGAACACTCTCTGGACAAAGGATCAATAAAATTCTAATGCCTCTAAGAATGATTATAAACGAAGCAGCAGATCGTTATGATTTTATTACTCCCTGGCAGAATATCAAACCTTTAAAGGTAAAACGAACCGATGTAGAGCCATTCAGTTTAGATGAAGTTTTACTATTTCTTTCAAAGGTTAGGAAAGATTTTAAAAATTATTACACCGTTCGTTTTTTTACTGGACTTCGAACGTCTGAGATTGATGGATTAACTTGGGAAAAAGTGGATTTTGATCGTAAACATATACTAATCCATCAGGCCTTTGTACTTGGCACTTTAATAGATACAAAAACTGATGGCAGTTTTCGGACGGTAGACATGAGCAGTGTTGTTTTTGATGCTTTAAAAGCTCAGGAAAAAGTGAGTAAAAACCTATCCAAGTTTGTATTTTGTAATGGCGCAGGCGCCCCAATTAACTATCGAAATGTAAGTCGAAGGGTATGGCATCCTACACTTCGTTATTTAGGTCTTAAAGCGAGGAGAGCATATCAAACGAGACATACCGCAGCCACAATTTGGTTGGCCTCAGGGGAGTCGATTGAGTGGATAGCCCGGCAGATGGGGCATGTCAATTCGTCGATGATCGTCAAAGTTTATTCTCGGTACGTTCCGAATCTGACACGCAAGGATGGATCTGTTTTTGAAGCGTTATTAGATAGAAAAATGAATGAGTAGAGTAAGTAATCATAGCTTAGCTGTTTGATTGTTTTTATCAATATTTAGCGTAAAATGGAGGGAGCTAATTAGGTTTGTCAGAGAATTAGTTTTATCTCTGACAAATTTCCATTTAAGCAGATTCTTTTCGTTCCCCATTCATTTCTTCAAAATCTTGATCAGTAAATTGCATGGTCGCAATCATAAAAAAGATATAACGCAAAGCGCTAGATGAAAATTTAGTTAGAATTAATCTATCAGAGGGTTGAGTGTTGGCTTGATTTTTCATTATGCTATCCATTTCAGGGTGTTTTAAATGTAGATAAACTTTTGAGCTGTTTATTACTTTGGACTTACTGGAATTGAATACTATTTTTAGGTTACTTTTTACTAGCCAATGTTTTCTAAGAGCCAAAGTATTTATGGCATCGTTGCAAGTGATTTCTAAGTTCCAGGATGATATCGGAATTGCCTCTGAGAAAGTAGATAAAAATAAAGCCAGCCGATTTTTGTCTTGAAAAGCAATCCCGGAACGAGAGATTGTGGTGTTTTTAAAATAGTACTTAATCTCATTTATAATTTCTGCCTTGCGATCTTTAAATGTAACTCTTAGCATCTTGATTATAGTTGCTACTTGTTGTCTCTCCGAAGATGATTGTGGAAGACTGGGAGTGAAAATATCGTTAACGGCACGTGTTTTACGTTTGCTGTCAATGGTTCTGCTACCTCCTTGCCTTGTTTTTAGGGTTGACAAAGCGTTGGCATTCTTAATCCAATAATTAATGCGTGTTTCGGATATATTAAAACGATAGCTAACTTCTTGCGTTGATTCACCTTTTTCTAAATGTTTTAGAACCTTAAAAGCGTCAAAATGCTGAGGTATATAGGTCCATGACAAATTACTTGGACTAGAATCGACAGTTATTATTGCCGGGTTTTGTTTTACGTCATGAATTATGGGAAGTGAGTTTTGGTGTTTTTTACAAAACTCTTTGTAAATTAGAGTCTGAGGGATTTTATCTATATCATGTCCGTTTTTCTTTCTTAGCGTTTTTAATTTAAATTCAGGTAGCATATAAAGAACTTTCGCTGTCTTTCGAGTAATCGTTGCGGTCGATTGTTCAAGCTTCATTCTTATTAGAAGATCCGAGAAATGCATATATGATGTAAAAGACGTTTTTGGCCCATTGTGACCTGCAAAGCTAGCAAGCATCGAATTTGCGCATATATCTAGTTTCGGATTGCCAAAAACATTTTCATAGAGTTTTTTTAGTTGGCACTGCTTCATTCCGCAAAAGGTATTTGCAAGCATCCATTCTTGATTAATAATTATTTGCATATTAGAAATGCAAGTGTGTCTAAAGTGATGAAATGTGTAATTATTATTACCAGTTAGCTGCCGTAATAATTCAGAAAATAGTCTGGATATCGTGAGAGGGTCAAATTTACGCATTCCGTTTACAGCCGAACAAAAAAGCAATTCTTTATCACTAGTTGAAAGTAGTTTTCTTGAAGAAAGCCATGATTGAAAAGCCTCAAATTCTTTTTCTGTCAATAAATATTTTAAAGGTAACTTCCTTTTTGAAGCGTTCGATTTTCCGGTACCATGAATATTGCTTTTTATAAATACAAACGTTTCTTCACTTGGCTCGATCTCGTTTAGGTGAATCGATAACAGTTCAGAAATTCGACAGCCTGTTCTGTATGCCATAATTATAAGAATTTTCAATCCATGAATTGTAGAGTGATCGATTCCTTCAATTTTTTCTATACAACTCAATAAATTCTGATACAGGCTGTATGAAATATATCCGCTATCGACAAAAGGAACAATTCTTTCATTATTTGCCAAACTTCTTTCTTTAGCGGGTATACCATAATTTTTTACCGCTGATTCATATAGTCTGTCAAGCAGACTTGCATGACGTTCTTCTGTTCGTTCATTTATGCGTTTTTTTTTGTTCTTTTTTGTGCTTTTCTTTGTGATTTTTTTAGCGTGCTTTTTTGGTTGTTCCGTTATATAGCTGGACAGTACAGTATGGATTTCTTCACTATCCATATCAAAAGGTGAGTACTCTTCCCAAAAATTAAACCAATATGTGGCAATATTCGAGTGATAATCACTTAGCGTTTTAACTGATTTTATGCTTTTTGAAAATGCCAGCTCTAAATACCAATCTTTCAAAATTAGACCAGCGGCTGGCCAGTTTGTTGTTTCGCAAGAATTTAATTCACGAATGACCGAGGATAAATGACGAACAGTTTTCTGCCTACCAAACGGCGATAAAATTTCTTTGAGCGCACTATAGGCTAAATTCGTTTTGGATTTGTTGTTGCCTTTTTGTTTGTTTTGAATGCCGGTTTTTGAGAGTGAATAAATTGACTTGTAATTGCCAAATTTGATTTGGCCTATAGGGTTGTATGCACGCTTGTTAATATCTTTCCAAAATGAAGGTGATAAAGAAGCTGATGTAGTCTTTCCAGTTGCTACTTCAACTAGGCTAATAGGTAAGTATGGGGAAGTTCTATTCCAATAGAAGCTCGAAGCACCATCGCATAGATACTTCAAAGAAGATATTTTGTTGCTAAATGTAACTTTCTTCTTTAGAAATTTTCTAAGTTTGAAAAATAATTGATCTTGATCTATTTTTCGCCAATCTATATCTTGCCTTTCTTTGTTCGCTAGGTGATTTATGAGAGCCAAGGATTTAGAGTCGACGTACCAACGGAAATCTCGTAATTCGGTTTCTTCTTTTCTTACATTATTGACTGTCATACTTTTATATTGAAGTTCAATATAGTAAAGTTCTTTATCGTTAACTATGTATTTATTTAGAATTGGAGAAGCGTTACTAGAAAAACCCACTAGTGCTTTAGCTAGCTCTGTTAATGCTTCTGCATCGCATAGTCCGCCAGAATACATTGTTGACAATATAGTTAAGAGAATAACGTCTTCGGTACACAATTCATTTATTGTGTTGTTATCGCTAAACCAGTTTTCTAGCTTTAAGCCTATATTAGCTGTAATGCTTGATCGTTTAAACCAATATTGGTCCCGAGAAGTTGGAGGCCGTTTTATTTGGATTACAGGCGGTGGTAGTGGTAGAGATAAATCGTGTTTTGCGTTGAATTTTTCAATTATTATAGAAACTTCACAGACTGCTTTTGTGTAGTCAGAGGTACTATTTAAATGTTTACGTAGTTTTAGCAATATATGATTCAGTTCTAGTTTATATTGTGTAGGGTCGTATTGATGACCGCTAAGTATTGATAGTTCTTCCGTCAACAAATTGTCGGCTAGATTTTTCAACTTAAATTTTGATTTTCTTTTTATACTATTTAATGCTCTTAATTCTTTTCCAGATATAAGGGCTGTGTTGTTCTTATCTTTTTGGTGATTGTCATTTTTCATTTTATAATCCTTTTGCGGGTTGGATGTTTAGTTTATTAAATATTATTTGTGTCTTGTTTCTTATTTCTTGGCAATGCGAACTTGTAAATTGAGAAAAACGGCCAATACTTTCTTGACCAAACGCCTCATGGCCAAGAAATATATCAATAAGGCAACCATGGAGATTTTCTTTGATTAATTCTTGCGCCATAAAATGGCGGTTCCAGTTAGCAGGGAGAGGCCAGAAACTGTTGTGTAAGAATGTGATCAACTTAGGTGACAAATTCACTATTTTCGGTTTTTTCCATTGTGAAGAAAACCACAATAAAAAATTTCCCTTTCCATCTAACGCAGCTGAGATTTTATCTGTTTCTTGGAAGCCTAATGTAAAAAGAATATATTTTAGTTTTGTTAAATGTTGAACATATAGTTCTACTTGTTCAGTAATAATGTCAATAACAGGAATAATGCGAGAGGTGTATCCAGATTTATTTATTTTGTCACAAATCAATAATTGATTTAAAATTGGGTCGAAATCATCTAGCCGTTCGAATGGCGCTATGATGGGACGATGACCTGTCCCAAGAGATAATAATAAATAGACATAGGCCGTGTAGAAATTATGAAATTCAAAAATTTTGAATAGTTCCCCTTGTTTGTTACTGATAATGTAATCATTCTTCGTACCATTTATGCTTTCATTATCAACAATGGGTGGGGAAAACCCTGCAAGCCCATGGTCAAAGAGACAATGGTAATACTTAAATAGGTTTCCAACGTAATTTTCTGGTACGACTAATTTGGAACCTAGTCTTTCAGATGAATCATCGAAAGATGAAAATTCAAAATTAAGGTCTGGGAATCGATCAGTTATAACCTTTTCGTAACTATTTCTAACCTCTGTTGAACTAAAAGTGCGATAGTATAGAGCGGGCGAATGACGCTCTGAAACACCACAAATCAAAGCTTGTTCTGAAGGCGCAAGGTTTGTTTGCTTTAAATGTGATGACAAAAAAGAAGAAATTTTGTTTACCGTTAATCTTAACTTGTATTTTTCGTTTATTTCTTTAATGCGAATTTTAACGAGCTGTACAATTTTTTTATCGCTAATATTTTTATTTTCTCTGTGTAATTGGATGCTTGAAATCAAGATTTTGGGAATGGGAAGAAATAATGTATCGCCGTGAAAATTGATAAAATTTTGAGTTTCAACTTGGTATCGTGGTGCTGGTAAGTTTGGTTTATGAGCAAAAGCTTGGGTCGTACTGGTTACGATCAATTTATCACAATCATAAATTTCCTTACCTTTAATCAGTTTTAGTGCTGAGGCTAGGAGACGACCAAAAATTAAAGAAACGAAAATGTTGGTATCTTCTATCGATAGTTTCTTAGCTTCATCGAACAGCTCCTTGACTAAGCAGTCAATTTCAAATCTGGTTGCTTGACGAAAGCTTGTTAGAGGCTGTAGCTCCCTCATTATGATTGAATCTGCGGATTGTTGGCATTTAAATCTATTTAGCTCAGGTGATGAATCCAAGTTGGACGGATTTAAAGAATTAATTTGAACACTTCTGTAGTTGGAAATATTGTCTCCTGAGGTTTCAGCGCTAGGGATCCCTTTAAAACCACTTATCTCATAATCCGTAAACTCATCAAAACCAAAATCATCAAATTGTTGATTTGCTGTCTGCCGAAATACTGAAACACCTTGTTTTTTATTCGACGAGTTTTCACTCTCAGGTTCCTCCTCTTCCCATTCTCTGTTATTTAATAAATAGTAGATTGCAGTATGGATCTCACTTACCCTTAATGCCAATGTGTGATTTCCTATCGACTTTAGTTGTTCAGACAGATCAGACAACTCTAAAATTGTAGCTGCTAATGGTTTATCGAACTCAGGCAATAAGCGCAAGAGTTCAAAATATTCGGGCTGTGTTAGAAGGCGAATTCTTGCACAGAATCGTCTAATAAACTCTAACGTCGCTCCATTTTCTATAACTCCTAACACTACGAGAAACGCCCATGCTCGGATATGTTCAAATTTTTTCGCACTGTTAGAGACTTTAGAAATTGAAACCGTTGCAAGCGCAGATATTGGTGTTGTACCAATATTCTTGCCATCGAGAATATGGAATATTTCTGCTTTGTTGGCGCATTCAACATTAGTTCTGATAGGAAATGAATGATTAAATGAATCAATTATGGGATCAAATTTTTCCTGTTCAAAATATGGCATTAACCGAATTTCTTCAAGAGAGTCTCTTATGATGTTTGTCACTATGACTCTGTGTTCTTTATTTTCTAACACGCCCAAATTTAGTTTTTTGAATGCTGACATTTTTTAAACTCCTCTAATGTTATTACTGGAAAGTATTGATCTTTTACTTTTTTTTGTTTCTTCACGCTGACTGCGTATACTTTTAACCGTTTCTCCTGAAAATCTAGCAAAGCTTGATTCGGTAAAGCGATGATTTAGTAACAGGTGCTCACCCGCTAAATTTGTAGATGTTGGTTTAAGAGCATGGTAGCTATCATCAAGCCCACTATTTTTATGGAGGCTAAAAATTGTATGCGTTGCAGTTGATCTCCATGCGATCTGTAAGATTTCTTGATCTTTAATATCGTTGTAGATATCAAGCCGTAATTCGGCTGACGGAAATGCAATTGCTAAATTGATTACTTCAAATGACGAAAAAAATTGAAACTTAGTCATATCTTTTTGGATTACTGAAATAGGTAGCGAATTTAGAATATGTTTTGCAAATTCTAAATTCAAAAGTTCAATGTTAAATTGTCTTTTTCTTTCTAAATTTGCAAGCCAGAGTTCTTTTGCCAGTTTGTGGCAAGTGAACTCTTTGCATTTTTCAAAACTTATTCTTCTAGTTCCTGTTTTTTTTGATCTTTCACTACTCTGACTTGGCATTTCTACTCCGTGCTTTTTTGCGAGCGAATCATTGATGTATATAGGATGTGGAATAATCGTCGTAAAAAACAACCTAATTGACATAAATAGGCAAATTAATTTATATTTTCTTTAATATTCTTTTAAATCAATATATTACAAGTGAAATATTTATTCAGAAGGGCCGATTTTGTTTTAGATAGTTTGATTTTATGTCGTTTAATGTTATTCTTTGTTTGCGATTCGCGAATACAGAAGGTGGTAAATGTTAAAACCTCAAGATATCTTAGTGTTGCTCAAGTTGGTTACAGTTGCTAACAAAGGGTGGGCATATAATAAATTGGCAGTCGAGCTAGATATGAGTTCTTCTGAAGTTCATGCCGCCTGCAAAAGAGCATTATCAGCAAGTTTAGCTACACAAAGAGACGGAGTGATAATGCCTAATATTCGAAATTTAGAAGAGTTTATCATTTCAGGTTTGAAGTATGTTTATTATCCTGTACGCAGTGAAATGGTTAGAGGGATGCCWWYTRMGMWYGYTGCSMSWYMTKKGWWSKAANTTANNTGTASNCGATCAAGAACCWCCACCWGTATGGCCMGATCCYRMWGGYASWGTYAGAGGAATGGCTTTTAMSCCTYTKTATAAATCWGYACCWAAYGCMGCCAAAYKAGACAARGAACTWTATRAAATGYTRGTKCTTGTTGACGCYAYTAGAGGTGGTAGMGCTAGAGAAAGAAATATTGCAATAGAGCTAATAAGAAAGAGGTTTGCTCTCTATGAATAGGTTGCAAAATCCGAACATGGCTATTTTAACTTTAGCTATGGAAAAATTAGGGTCTTTATCAAATGAGATGGTTATTGTCGGAGGTTGTGCAACAGGATTGTTGATTACAGATAAAGCGGCTGCGCCGATCCGTGCGACTATCGATGTTGATGTAATCGTGCAGGTAGTTACTCGAGGTGATTATTACAAATTATCAGAGCGACTGAGAAAGAAAGGATTTAATGAAGACATGAGTGAAGACTCACCAATATGTAGGTGGATCTGTGGGGAGATTATTCTCGATGTAATGCCGACAGATAAAAGTGTACTTGGGTTTGGTAATCAATGGTATGAACAGGCAGCTATAAATGCGTTTAGTTTTGATCTGGAGATTGGAAAATCTATTAAAATAATATCAGCACCTTATTTTTTAATGACTAAGTTAGATGCCTTTGATGGACGTGGTAAAGGCGATTATATGATGAGTCATGATATTGAAGATATTGTGGCTGTATTAGATGGACGAGAAACTATTTTTAGTGAGATTCTTGACTCTGATGATAAACTTAAAATAGCGCTGAAAGCAAAGTTTACATCGCTGCTTGCAGACCCAACATTTTCAGAATCTGTTTCGGGGCATGTGCTAGGTGATAATGTTAGTCAACAAAGAGTTCCAATGATTTTAGAATTAATATTAAAAATCACAGAGCTTTGAGCTGCGTTTATTATTTTTAATTGTTGGTAACTATACTATAAAAATATTTTTCAACGCGAACGCCTGTCCTGGAAAACTATCCAGTATTGCCTTAAATTACCAGATTGAAATAGTAATGTTTAATTTTTATTTGAAGTTGAAATAATGGAAAAACCAAATGCCGTAGAAAGGCATTTGGTTTTGTTAATTCGGGAGATGTGAGGTGAGCAACTTAGGGTCGTGTTCTTTGAAATGCCGTAGTACGGCAATTCAAAATTGAAATTTTGTGACCAAACTGTGACCACTTGACGTTGAATGAACTTAAACGTAAACTAACCTCAAATGAGTAGAAACTAGTAAAATCAATTAGTTACAGTTAAAATCAATCTAAATTGATTAAAGGTATGAGTTCAGGGATGCCTTGCCAAGGTCGGGGTCGCGAGTTCGAATCTCGTTTCCCGCTCCAAATTTTTTCGGTGCATGCATCGGATAATATAGAAGCAATAAGCCTCGGTTTTAGCCATAAAATCTGAGGTTTTTTAGTCTTAAATGAGTCGAATATTTAAGCCTAAAGTTAGTAGTATGTAAAACGAGTATGTAAAAATTAATGGCTGGGTGGCAGAGTGGCCATGCTGCGGACTGCAACTCCGCCTACGCCGGTTCGATTCCGACCCCAGCCTCCAAWTTTTACAARCAGNTTTTACAAGTTAGCCCTTTAAGCAACATGATTAAAGGCGCGAAGCGAACCTCCCAAAGCCCGGGTGGTGAAATTGGTAGACACACAAGACTTAAAATCTTGCGGCTTATGGCTGTGCCGGTTCGATTCCGGCCCCGGGCACCATTACAACGTTCAACACCATCCAATACCGCTTTATAAAGCCCTAAATCATAGCGTTTTAGCCGACTTTAAGCCTTATGCCGTTTTTTAAAGTTTGGTAACATCCTGAATATTTGGTAACATCCTTAGTAACACCAGCGCAAAAATTGAATTCTGTTGTTACCAAAAGGAGTTTTTATGCCGAAAATAGTGACCCCATTAAACAATACTCAAATTAAACAAGCAAAGGTGAGGCTTAAAGAGTACAACCTTATGGATGGGGGCGGATTAGCGCTTAGAATCAAGCCTAATGGCTCTAAGATATGGCTGTTTAATTATTATCACCCCTATACAAAGAAACGCTCAAATCTAGGATTAGGCAGCTATCCTGATGTAAGTTTAATGCTAGCTAGAGAAATAAAAGAAGAGTATCGGACACTTTTAGCGCAAAAGATCGATCCTAAAGCTTATAGAGACGAAAATGAACAACTACAAAAGCTTGCACATAGTAACACTCTAAAACATATTGCATCACTTTGGTATGAAACGAAAAAAGACCAAGTATCTAAAAATACACTTCGTTCGCTTGAAATTCATGTTTATTCAAGATTAGGCGAAACGCCAATTCATAAAATTAATGCTAAAGATACAATTGAAGTTATAAACAGTGTTGCCAAAAAAGGTAGTTTAGAAACTGTTAAAAGAGTTTGCCAAAGACTGAATAAAATTATGATTTATGCCGTTAATACCGGTTTGATTGATGCTAATCCGCTCGCAGGGATAAGTAATGCTTTTAGTCCAGTTAAAAATAATCATTATCCGACAATAAAACCGGAGCATTTGCCAAAGTTAATGAAAACTATAAATAGAGCCAGCATAAAGGTTACTACTAGAAATTTAATAGAGTTTCAATTGCATACAATGGTGAGATCTGGAGAGGCTGCAGGCGCACAATGGTCAGAAGTTGATTTTGAAAACAAGCTTTGGGTTATACCAGGTGAAAGAATGAAAAAAAATCGCCCTCACTCAGTACCATTGACTGAGCAAAGTTTGTCATTTCTAGAAGAAATGAAACCGATTAGTTTTCACAAAAAATATATTTTTCTTGCTGATCGAAACCCAAACATGTCTGCCAACCCTTCAACTGTGAACATGGCGCTTAAAAGGATGGGTTATGGTGGAATATTAGTAGCTCACGGTTTTCGCTCAATAGCGAGTACGGCGTTAAATGAGCAGGGTTTTGATCCAGATGTCATTGAATCAGCTTTAGCTCACGAACAAGGTGACAAAGTTAGAGCTGCCTATAACCGTTCTAATTATATTGAAAGACGCAAACCACTTATGGTTTGGTGGTCTGATTTTATACAGAGAGCTACTTTTAAATCACAATTGCCAAAATAAGAATTTAAGTATTAATTTATTAATTGCCAAAGGAAATAGTTATGGTTAAGCAAAACAAAAAAGRAWGKWTARWKYANNNGGAAAAYRSYAYSAATGCATTTGTTAAAAATGAGTTGGAAGAAATAACTCATTTGTTTGACAGTGAACAACAAATTGGAACTAAAGAAATATTTACTAATTATTTTTCAAAAGTAAGAGATCGAAAAATACCAATACAGAAATATATGAGCGAAAAAGAAGCAATAAAGTCTATGCCTCTTTCAATTCACTTGAAAAGAAATAGTGATGATTCCATTAGACTAGAATATAAGGCAAGAATACACAAACATTGTGATTTATGGCAGGTAGAAATTAGTCGTCGTATTGTACAAGACTTATAACATGATTTTTGTTAAACCAGGCTTAATTAAATTAGACTTTAAAAGGAAGTTTCTTTATGTTCTTTGAAATAACAGATTTGTCAGATATAGATCAAAGAGTTTTACTTGCGGCGAAAATTTTAGCCTCCTTGGTTTACCCTGACGATACATTAAAACTAAACGGCTGCGTTTGCAGTTTGTTTGTTTCTTTCACTTCTCTAAAAACGCCAGAGCAAAAAAAAATATTTTCATCTTTAGGTGGAGTTGATTCGTTAATAAGGGCTGATTCATTAAATGGTATATGGAATGAACATGAGAAAAATTACAGTAGATGGACGGTAGCATCTGACTGTATTCAATATTTAGCAACCATGAATTATTTCCACAAAAATGAACTAAGAGGTGGTGCGAGTATTTCTAAAGCTTTAGCGCTCATAGTTCATGAGTCGGAATCAAAAATAAACAAATTATCACATGGTTACCCAAATAATTCAAAGTACATAAAAGACGCGTGGTCTAAGTTCAAACATGTTTCCCATTTATGTGCGGCTCTTCAGATACTTGAATCACATATTGCAATAACATCTTTTCATGAGCCGAATCTTAGTAGCTATATAAGTGAATCAATCCGTCCTGAACAACATAATTTAGAACTTGGAAGTGAAGAGGAAAAAACCGGCTTGAGATATGCTTTATCTCAGAAAAAAAATGAACAATCTACTAAACGCCGAGAATCGAACACTTCCGAATCAATACTCGATGAAAAATTGAGAAAAAAAGCGAATAATCAAATAAAGCCAAATCGGATTTACAACGACGTCAACTACAATATCAGCAAAATCAAACAAGACATTCTTGCAATTAAAAATTCCGAAACCTCTGTTTCACTGACCGTCGAGGATGCAGAAAGCAAAAGAAATCTACTTAATGAAAAGATAAAAAGTGATATTTCTGAATTCGCAACCCCCGCCTCCAATATTGATAACCTGATCGAAAAATGTGAGAAGTTGCTATCTCAGGAAATAACTCCTACCAAGTCCATTCAGGAACTTTTAAACGACGCACTACTCCAAGAATGGGTAAGAAAAGGCATTCAATTTCACAAAGATATAAGCGATACATGTGCATTCTGCGGCAATGTTATACCTAGCGATTTATGGGAGAAATTAGATGCTCATTTCATTAAGGAGTCAGAATCCCTGAGATTAGAAATTGAAGACTTAATTAGAGATCTCGACGGGAGTATGCTTGATTTCAATAGTTTTTTTCCTTTCTCTACAGACGATTTTTATTCAACATTCAAAGACAGTTTTGAGAAAATGAAAGGTAGTCTCGAACTGAAAATAAAGCAATACAATCGCGACATCGACACCCTACTCAATTTATTGACCGAAAAAGCGGAAAACATCTTCATTCCAATAACAACCAAAGTCCCTCAAATTGATTCTAAGCCCATTGATGAAATTTTAAGTGAGCTGGGCGATATGATTAAGGATCACAACAAAAAGACCAAAACATTGCATAACGATCAATTTAGGGCAAGAAAAGCTTTGAGGATTGATGAAGTTAATCGATATCTCACAAATATTGACTATAACCAAACACTGACGAAGATTAGTAAACTGAAAAATGAATTGGTGACCATTGAGGCCGAAGTTTGCGTAATTGAAAATGATGTTTCAGAAAGAGAGTCGACAATAAGTAAGCTAGAAAGTGGCCAAAGAGATGAGAGTAAAGGTGCTGAAAAAATAAATGAATTCCTTCACCATTTTTTCGGGAACAACAATATCAGATTTAAAGCTATAGAAGACATCGACAACGCTGGTTACATGTTTCAAGTTCTAAGAGAAGATAAAATCGCTCACAGCTTAAGTGAAGGAGAACGAAGCTTGATTTCCTTCTGCTATTTTATGGCAAAGCTAGAAGATACGGACACAAA
>NVTT01000079.1 GCA_002401655.1 Gammaproteobacteria bacterium
TATTATACCATTGCTATTGATAATTCTAGAACCTGAATTGGTATAATAAAGACACAAAAAAGCCCGAATAAATCGGGCTTTTTAATATGGCGTCCCCTAGGGGGTTCGAACCCCTGTTACCGCCGTGAAAGGGCGGTGTCCTAGGCCTCTAGACGAAGGGGACTTAAGACNTTTCTTGCGACGTGACAACCGCTAATAAATGCTGCGGAATTACTGCCACCACCTCAAGAGCGCGCTATTCTATAGTTGCTTTGAACACTTGTCAAAACTAATTTGATTTTATTTCAATCAGGGCTCGGAGTCAGATATAACTAGCCAAAATTAAAGTAAATTACTCGTATTGTGATAATAAATTTTAACCGAAACCAATGTTTCAATGACTACCACCTCGAATAATTAGGACAAAAACTATTAAACTAGTCTTTCTAACTTTCCATTGACCAATTTGTATTGTTTATGCATACTTTTAGCTAGTACTAAATCATGGGAAACAATTAAAAAGCTAGTTTCCTCATCACGGTTAAGCTCAAACATTAAATCTTTTACGTGGCTCGCGGTTTCCGTATCTAAATTTCCGGTCGGTTCATCGGCTAAAATACACGCAGGTCTTGTAACCATCGCTCTAGCAATTGCAATACGTTGACGCTCTCCCCCACTTAATTCCGCTGGCGTATGAGTCATTCTATCTTTTAAGCCAACCTTTGTAATTATTTCAGTCCCCCTTTCTCTTGCTTTTTTTACTGACATACCGCCAATAATTAAAGGGATGCAGACGTTTTCCAATGCACTGAACTCAATTAGCAAATGGTGAAACTGGTAAACAAACCCTAATTTACTATTTCTTAATTCACCTTGTTTTTTTATGGATACTTTATGGATATCAATCCCATCAATTAAAACATAACCTTTATCCGAAGTACTTTCTCCAGTGGTGTTTTTCCCCAAAGAGTTATCATCGGGCGTGTCTAAACCACCTAAGATATGCAGTAAAGAACTTTTACCTGATCCAGACGTACCTAAAATAGCAATCATATCTCCCTTTTCAACATCGATATCTACCCCCCTTAAAACCGAGACCTCTCGTTCACCATCAACAAAAGTTTTACGAATATTACGGGCTGATAAAATAATATTATTGCAACTATTCACGTGGTCTTGTCCTTTATTCATAGACTTACTCATACCTTAATGCTTCTGCTGGTTTTGTTTTAGAGGCTTTCCATGCAGGATAAATGGTTGCCATTGTGGACATTAGTAGAGCTGAAAAGGCTATAAGATACACATCCTCCCAAACTAACAGTGAAGGTAAAAAGCCAATGAAATAAACATCGCCGGGCAAAACTTGCACCCCAAAAACACCTTCAATAAAAGTCACAACATCAGGCAAGTTAGCCGCCAACGCTACACCGCCAATTACGCCGATTACAGTGCCTATCACACCATTTAAACTGCCTTGAATAATAAATATTCTCATTATGGTGCCAGGTGATGCACCTAATGTTCTTAAAATAGCAATATCCGACTGCTTATCTGTCACCACCATCACCAAAGTGCTAACGATATTAAAAGCTGCTACAGCAATGATGAAGGCCAAAAGTATAAACATCATACGCTTTTCCATTTTTATTGCTTTAAAAAGAGTACCATGAGTTTGATTCCAGTCAGAGACGTAGAATTCATCACCGACCATATCTCTCAACTCCCAAGCCGTATAAGCCGCTTCTAGCAAATCCTTTGTAGTGACTCGTAAGTTAGTCACTTTATTGCCTTTTCTGGTCATCTTTGCAGCATCACTCATGTGAATCAAAGCGAGACCAGAATCTACTTCAGATTTAACTTCAAATATCCCAACCACTGTAAAACGTTTATATCTTGGAGAAATACCCGCTGGCGAAACGGTGGCACCCTCCGCTAACAAAACGGTTACTTTGTCGCCAACACTAACGCCCAAACCGCTAGCTAACCCAATACCCAAAATAATGCCAAATTTCTTAGGCTTTAAATCATCTAAACTACCCATAATCATGTAATCATCAATGATCGAAACTACCGCCTCTTTTTTTGGCAAGATCCCCTGTAAAAGTCCATACTTGGTATAACCTCTGTTTCTAAACATCGATTGAGCCGCTATAAAAGGCGCAGCCGATACGACCTGAGGATGTTGCAGTACTTTCTTCTCTAGAGATTGCCAATCCTCAAAACCATCGCCTCTGTCACCAATAACAATGTGGGGAACCATACCTAAAATACGCTCTTTTAATTCGCTTTCAWAGCCATTCATTACTGACATTACGGTAATTAAAACGATGATCCCAAGCGCTATACCCAACATGCTGACAAGCGAAATAAAAGAGATAAAATGATTATCCTTTTTTGCKCGTGTATAACGAAGACCAATCATYAATGAAATCGATTTTTGCATAGTTAACTCTTATTAATTNAAGGTGTYTTTATAWTTWAAMGMWTAGRAAYWGSCWTTYARCGCYGRATTATATMGWCAATCAYCCACCAWTACTTACTTTTGACAARTATTTTCCTWAACTTATRCTATNAASTCYAMATCTTGTGCTATAAMCAATGGTAAGASAATAAAACTAGGRCATTTTGGTGGCAATAGCGAAAGCAAAAAAGRCRGATGAACGRAGACAATATTTTCGRATCAAAAACTGGTTGTTTTTGAGYTTTGAAAGAGTCGACAAANTNNMWGATGNNAANGAATTAATTAAAGATCTAGATACKCARTCRTCRCCTCGTATTCAGTTATTAAATGARCTTCATCATTTAGAAGAAGATAATACYAAATTYATGAGCTCCCTTAGTTCGGAACTTAYYCATGTTTCGAAACAYATKARTAAAATGAATAAAAAAATTGGTTTGCTRACRCAATATATCATTCAATCACTTGATATCGARTATAACGAACTAYTAGAAGTCGATTTAAGCGCCGGYGGTATCAGATTYCACTCRAAAACWAGCCTGAGWAARAGACAGCAGGTCAAAATGGARATCGTCATTATTCCTGAGTACTATGGAGTCGTGACTTATGCAAAAGTAGTCGAATGTAAAAAATCAAAAGATAAAGATGGCTACGAGATTGCTTTTAAATTTATTAGAATCAGTCAACCGGATCAAGATGCAATTGTACGACATATTTTTAAAGTTCAATCAAAACAATTGAGATCCAATAAAGGATTACAGACAAAAGACGAATTAAATTAGTGGCTGAATTCAGAGTGCGTTAAAGAATAAAGTCATCTACAATAATGAGAATAAGCTAGCAAAATCAACGAATAGATAATAATCTTCTTTAAAACAGTAGTTTAGCCGTGTATATTGATGTTAAGTCACATGTCAGTAGCATGAACAAATCAACTTGAAAGGTATTTTTCGCCATGATTTTTTACAAACGAATTTTTTATAAGAGCAACCCAATAGCAAAACTGTCAGCAAAAATGATTTTGGCGATCAAAGTCATTCTTTTGAGCTGCACAGTGGCTTCTGCTAGCCTCTACGCAGACGTTTTTCCAATGCCTATTTCAAGTAATGTGAGTGAGTCTGCCGATATACCAAAGCTTGGTCTCGATATGCAAAAAGTAGAAGCACAATTTGGCGAGCCGACACAAAGATTAGACTCAGTAGGCGAACCTCCCATTACACGCTGGATATACCCTACTTTCACTGTGTTTTTTGAGCATGATAAAGTTCTTCACTCGGTTATTCACAGAAGCTAAGGCTGGCAGGTAGCGTTTATTGGTCGATTCCAACGATAAGATAAGCGTTCCTATTTCATATATCTAACAACAATATCACCGTTCAAAATAATCGCTGATATTACTTTTAAATGTTGGCATTATTCTTTTCCCTCGCTAAAATAGCCTCCTTCTAATCAATGCTCCCATTGAGCTGTATCCACTGTAAAAGCAAAACCTAATGCCAAACCTACAACCAAACGAACTCACTCAAAAACATAGAAGCCGTTTCGCCAAAATCGTAGGCGATAAATACGTCTTAGATGATCAAGAAGGTCTTGAGAAATATGGTCAAGATTGGAGTCGGCTATTTATTGCTTCCGCATCATTAGTCATTCGTCCGGCCAATACGCTAGAGGTTGCCGAGATTGTTAAATATGCTAACGAACACCAATTGCCAATCGTTCCTTCTGGCGGTCGAACTGGGCTTAGCGGTGGAGCGGTTGCCACTAATGACGAAATTGTCCTTTCTTTAGAGCGGTTAAATCAAATATCACACTTTAATGAAATCGATCGAAGTGTTCGTTGTGGTGCGGGTGTTATTACCGAGCAATTACAAAATTTTGCCGAAAAAAATGGATTATATTATCCCATAGATTTTGCATCAGCTGGATCGAGTCAAATTGGTGGCAATATTGCAACCAATGCAGGCGGTATCAAAGTTTTAAAATACGGGTTAACCAGAGACTGGGTTTTAGGTCTAACGGTTGTAACCGCATCAGGCAAAATACTGAAACTCAATAATGGTTTGGTAAAAAATGCGACCGGTTATGATTTAAGACATTTAATGATTGGTAGCGAAGGTACGCTTGGGATAGTCACCGAAGCTGAAATGCAACTCACAAAGCCTCCTATTGAACCAACTGTTATTTTATTAGGGCTAAACGGCTTAAACGACATTTCAAGTTTATTAGTACATTTTCAGTCAAAACTTGATTTATTAGCTTTCGAATTTTTTTCCCAGCAAGCCTTAGACAAAGTTTTAGCTCATCGGGATTTAAAAAAACCATTTGCAGATAATCACAATTTTTATGTCTTGATTGAATTTGAAGCATCTTCAGAACAATTAATGGATCAAGCTTTAGAAGCTTTTGAGGAAGCTGCAGAAAATGAATGGTTAACCGATGGCATCATCAGCCAAAGCCAGCAACAAGCAAATGAACTTTGGCAGTATCGTGAGGGTATTTCAGAGTCAATATCGCATTACCCTCCGTATAAAAACGACATAGCGGTTAAACCCTCTCAAGTTGGTGAGTTTTTAACTCAAGTTGATCAATTTGTCACAAACAATTACCCTGATTTCGAAAATATATGGTTTGGCCATATCGGTGATGGCAACTTGCATTTAAATATATTAAAACCGGCAGATTTAGATCTGGAAACATTTAAGCAACAATGTACGGATGCAAACCCAGAGATTTTTAAAATCCTGCAACTATTCAATGGTAGTATTTCAGCCGAACATGGTGTTGGTTTACTTAAAAAGCCTTATTTAAATTTTTCTAGAAGTGACGAGGAAATAACGATTATGAAATCGATTAAATCACTGTTCGATCCAAATAATATCTTAAATCCTGGTAAACTCTTCTAATGATTGCGTTATTCGCTAGTATATTCGCTTTAGGCATAGGTCCTTTGATTTATCAAACCTTTGGGCCAATGCGTAGAACTGACAGTATTGTTAGTGGTTTTATATTAGTCGTCATTACCGCAACTTTACTAACAGAGGTTTTGCCACAAACTTTTACTATTATTAGCTATCTCGCAATCGCGTTAGCATTGTTAGGTTTTGTCGGACCTACTTTAATTGAAAAAATATTCGCTCGCACAGCTAATAGAACTCATATATTAACTATATTGCTTGGCATTCTTGGATTGGTTATTCATGCTAGCTTTGATGGCGCAGCACTTTATAGTACGCACGAAGTAATTGATGGTGAAAGACTCCATTCAACCGAACAACTAACATTAGCTATTATTTTACATCGACTTCCGGTTGGCTTAACTATTTGGTGGTTACTCAAACCTTTGATTGGAGAAAAATACTCGTTACTAACTCTTTTAGCAATGGCTTTAGCCACTAGCGGTGGATACATACTTAGTATGCAACTATCAGACATTCATACAAGTAGCGCAATGGCCATGTTGCAAGCTTTTATTAGTGGCTCGTTAATGCATGTTATTTTACATAAACATCATGAGGATGGTTGCATGCACACCAGCCATTCACATCTCCACCATCAGAAACAACATTCTAAACTCGCACCCACTAACCAGCCAAAAAGCAATATGCTTACGAGTTTAGCCGACCGCTGGGAAGTCATGGGCATGATTGCAGGTGTTACGCTGATGGCTTATCTTCATTTTAGCCACTAATTAAATTTCTCTACAAATTTGATAAATAGTGAACCGTAAAATTCTTTGGCATAATTAATGCTATATTAGAACAAAGATAAAGCAACATTTATCAGCTAACCTCTAACAATCAGCTCCAAAGAATTAACGAGAATTGCTATTATGACCAGTGCCCAAGAAAGAACAAAAATGACATTTAGAAAAATGACATTTCTATTCATCTCTTTCATTCTCAGCCTATTGTTTATTTTGCAGTTAGCACTTATCCAAAACTACTCCAAAGATGTTTCTAGTAAAATTGGTGAAGCGGCATTTCAAGTTAGTCGTTCAACGATTGAAAAACTACTGTTTGGGCAACCGAATAGTCAAATAAAAGCCTTTGCATTTTCAACTCGAATATCAAGAGTAGAAAGAGAAATGATGATTCAATCCATTAGCAATATTTCTAACGATATTAATATCAGTTTGAACGACGGACAAAAAGATAAATTTATTGCAATAAATACCGGTGGTACAAAATTACTTGTCGACATTCCAAGAACAGGCATCACAAATTCTTTAGATAGAATGTTAGAAAAACTTTTAATTAGCTCGCTAGCATTTATATTGTTTGGCGCATTGGTTGCAAATTATTTTGCAAAAAAATTAGCGCAACCGCTTAAAGAATTAGAAGATGCTTCTCACAAAATTGGCAAAGGTGAGTTTGGTTTTCAGATCAAAAACGAACATCGATTTCAGAGTGTTGAAATAAAAAATGCCGTTAATGCTTTCAATAAAATGTCCGAACAAATTTTAAGGCTTCAGAAAGAAAATGAAATTTTACAAAAACAAGCTCAACATTCGGAACTAGCTGAAATAACTAGGGGCTTAGCACACACCATCAGAAACCCCTTAAACACATTAAACTTAGCAATTGATGAGTTGTCATCAACTAGCGACGAAAGTTTAAAGACAAAACTTARTAATGTTTCAAAAAAACAAATTCAGCGAATTGATAAATGGGTACGCTCGATGATAGACATCATGGCGAGCGATAAAAACATAACTGAATCAGTCGACTTAAGTCAACTTTTAAAATCTTGTATTGAAGACAGAGTTTTATTAGAAGATCAAACAATAAAAATTGACTTAATCATCGACGGTAATAATAAATATTTTGTAAAAGCCAATAAAGTTGAATTAAAAAGTTTGATTAACGGACTTATAAGTAATGCCCTTGAGGCTAGCAAGTCCATTGAGAATAAAGAAAATAACGAACACTATTTAGTCAAAGTCGTATTAAGTAAAATCTTGCAAGATAATGAAAACAAAAAGAACTATCAAATATCTATTTTGGATAGAGGCGCAGGATTTTCTAAAGAAATCATGTCGAAACTATTTTCACCACATAACACCAATAAAACCTACGGCGCAGGAATGGGACTTTATCTTGCTCATAGAGTTATCACTTTAAAATACAACGGCRATATTAATATAACCMGCAATCCTGAATCAACKAATGAGAGTRCGCCAGGAACAAACGTCGTATTAACCTTACAGGATAGAGTTTAAGYYATGACAACGAAGATAGTATTAGTTGAAGATGAAACCGATCAACGAGAGATAATAGACTCTATTTTGACTGCGTCTGGTTACAAGGTAAGCTCATTTGGCAATGCAGAAGATGCTATTGATATTTTAAAAAAAGAAACCTTTGATCTGGTGATATCAGATTGGCTACTGCCAGGGATCAACGGAGAAGAGTTATTGCAATACGTTAATAGCAATACGCCTAAAACTGGTTTTATTTTAATTACAGCACATGGAGAAGCATCACATGCGATTTCCGTCATCCGTTCTGGAGCTGACGATTAYTTATCTAAACCCTTTGATAAACAGACAYTGCTATTTACCATTAAAAAATTRATTTATACAAAATCTCTAGAAAATGAAAATGGTAAACTAAAGGAGCAAGTCAATCAGCGGACTGAACTAGTGGATATGATTGGTCGATCTACCGCAATGAATCGATTATTTACCAGAATAGAAAAAGCAGCACCAACCASTGCAACACTACTTATTTCTGGAGAAAGTGGAACAGGAAAAGAGCTKGSCGCTAGAGCCGTACATAAATTATCTAATCGTGCCGATGAAATATTTTTAGCCGTTAATTGTGCAGCAATACCAGAAAGCATAGCAGAGGCTGAATTGTTTGGAGCGGAAAAAGGCTCATATACGGGCGCAAATAAAACTAGAATCGGAAAGTTTGAAGCATCCAGTCACGGTACACTTTTCTTAGATGAAGTAGGCGAATTGCCACTTCTTTTACAAAGTAAATTATTACGTTTTTTGCAGGAAGGSACAATCACTAGAGTAGGTTCCAATCTGGAAATTAAACTCGACGTTCGGGTTATTGCCGCCACTAATCGTAATTTACTTGAAGARGTCGAAAAAGGTTCTTTTAGAGAAGATCTTTATTATCGTCTTAATGTTATTCCAGTAGTCATCCCACCGCTACGCCAGCGACAAGAAGACATACCAATACTTATCAATCATTTTATTAATTACTTTAGCAACAAACATAATATAAACGACAAGAAACTATCTAGCGCAGCGTTTAAGCAATTGCTCGCCTATAGTTGGCCCGGAAATGTGAGGCAATTGAGAAACTCGATAGAGAGKCTCATATTATTGTCACTTGATGATAATATTAATTGCGAAGATATTGACGAGCTCGAACTCACAAATAAAAGTGGACAAAATAATTATTTGTTACCCGAACAAGGTTTAGATTGGGAATCTCACGAGAAAGAGTGTCTTTTACAAGCATTGAGTCATTGCAATAATAATAGAACTCAAGCATCAAAATTATTAGGCTTAGGTTACAAAGCATTTTTATACCGTTTAGATAAATATAAAATATAGCGAATCATTTATTTGAAATAATATGAAATACAAAAAACAACTCGACCACATTAATCTCCTGATTTAGAGACACAGCTCCTCATATAGGGAGTATTTACCAATTAAAATTAATTGAAAATAAATTGTTTTATGCAAAATCTAGCAAAGTCCGCGTAATTACTGAGATACAGAGCAAGATAAACTGTTGGCACGACTATTGAAATACTTAAGATAGAATTCATAAACTTTAAATTGAATTCAAAAACTTTACGATACATTTAATTCAATTATTTAAAAGGAACAACTAATGAAAAATATTAACTCAACATTAATCGCCACGCTCATGGGTGTTATCGGATTTGCATCAATTTCAATCAGTGCTAGTGATGCCGATGAACGCAACGTACTAGTTGAAATCCACAAAGCCAGTGACGAAAATACTACTGTCGATATTAACGTTAATGGAAATGTAGAAGTATTTTCCTTGCCGACTTTAGAAGTAGGTGAAACTCAAGATATCGTTACAGAATCAGGAAATACGATTTCGGTTACTAAGTCCGAATCAGGGATCTCATTAATAGTAGATGGTGAGGAAATTAATCTTCCCGCAGTTGGTGCGGAAATGTCTGCACATTTTATGAAAGGTGGAATGCCATTACATAAAGACACTAGTAATAGTATCCAAGTTATTGGTGATTTAACTGAAGAACAAATTGCGATAATTAAAGATGGATTTGCAGCTGCTAATGTTGATAAAGAAATATCCTTTACAAAAGGACACGAAATGATGTTTTTTTCTCATGGTGGAAATGCCAAGAATTTTGATATTCAATTTGATACTTCAGATGTAAGCTCTTGGAAAACTAAAGATGGTAACCACGTTAAAATCATCAAACTTGATGACGGTGATGGTGTAATGGAAATAAAAACTAAAATGCTAATTATTCACCAAGATAATAAGTCTAATTTAGATAATTAGATTTTAATAAATAAAGTTTATAAACGCGCTAATTGGCGCGTTTTTTTATTGAGTAATTATGCCTCAATAATTACTTGAGCAACTGCATAAATTTTTTCATCACTAATACTCAAAAAAATAGAACTTGATTTAACACTACTAAATTTTTCCTTCGTTCCTTTGTGCAAAATAATGAATGGCTTTCCAAACTCATCATTTGAAATTTCTATATTCGGTAAAGTGATACCTTCCGAAATCCCCGTTCCAAAAGCTTTAGCAAATGCCTCTTTAGCTGCAAATCGCTTGGCTAGAAATCTAGATTTATGTTTTAAATTTTGATAAATAGCTAACTCATTTTTATGGAATACTTTTTCTGCAAAGACATCGCCATGCTTTTCGATCATCTTCTCCATTCGATCTATTTGAACAATATCAATACCAATCCCAAACAAACTCATCGACGAGCCTCAATCATTATTTTTTTCATATCACTAACCGCTTTTTCTAACCCGGTAAAAACGGCACGGGAAATAATAGAATGCCCTATATTCAATTCATAGATATCAGGAATAGCGGCGACTCGTGCCGTATTGTGATAATGAAGTCCATGTCCAGCATTTACCGTTAGACCAATAGATTTACCATAGGAAACGCCTCGTACGATCGTTTCAAATTCTTCATCGACAAGTAGTGGAGTTTCTGCATCTGCATATTTTCCCGTATGCAACTCAATGAATGGAGCGCCAACGTCTTTAGATGCTTTGATTTGTTCTTCTTCTGCATCTATAAATAATGAAACTTTAATGCCTTGCGCGCCTAGTTCATCACAAGCTTTTTTTACCTTGTCATAATTACCAGCGACATCTAAACCACCTTCTGTGGTGACTTCCTCTCGTTTCTCTGGCACTAAACAAACGTATTCTGGGTTTATTTTTTTAGCTATAAGAATCATTTCATCAGTCACTGCCATCTCCAAGTTGAGACGACTATTAATAACTTCTTTTACTAACTCTACATCACGATCGTGAATGTGCCGTCTATCTTCTCTCAGGTGAATAGTTATTCCATCGGCGCCCGCCTGTTCAGCAAGTAAAGCTGCATGAAAAACTTGCGGGTAGTCAGTACCTCGAGCTTGTCTTAACGTTGCAACATGGTCGATATTTACACCCAAATATATTGTTGAATTATTTTTTTTTATCTCTTCGTTAATATTTGACATGGATCATTTACTCGCTTACTAAATTTTAGGATCTTCAAAAAAATTATTGCAACCACATTTTTCGACTCTCAAGCGGTCGATTCCCAATAAGTGGTCGGATTAATTGTTGTGTAATTCTTTGACACTCTTTTAGATCTATATTTGAAAAAGACAGGTTCGCTATTGCGACTAAAGTTTCACCAGAAAAAACATTTTGCGGTTGAAATTTATTCGCTTGTTTTATTTTCTTAAAACCACATTCAATAATATATTCATAATGTTGTTGTTTTTCTATCACATTATCGTCAACATCATAGCTCCAGTCAGGGCTCAAACCAAGGTAAGTAAGCATTAAAATTTCAAACTTTCTTAACATAATTGGCATTTCTGATTTTTTACAGGAGTCAAATCGTTGAACTAATTCAGAATAAACATTAAAAAGTTCCGAATATTCCTGCCATTCCTTTAGTGAACGTAAAATCAACTCGTTCAAATAATAACAACAGGCTAATGCATTTCCTTTAGGTTGAGATTTATAGTCCAGCAACTCTGAATCACAGAGTATTTTCATCTCACCTTTGCCAGTAAAACAAATTTGCAACAGATTAAATGGTTGAAGGATAGCTCGCTTTGCTTGAGCATTCTTTCTTTTAACTCCTTGAGCGATAACGGATATTGAACCATACTCCTGAGTAAAACAGTGCAATATTAAACTGGTTTCTTTAAACGGCCTTGAATGCAAAACAAAGGCTTTAGTTGTTTCTTTCTGCCCGATCTCCATTCGCATGATAATTACCTAGATCGTTTTTATTTTATTGTCGATGCTCGTCAAAACCTAATGAACGCAAAGCACGTTCATCATCGGCCCAATTATCTTTCACTTTAACCCATAACTCTAAAAAKATTTTTCGTCCAAAAACTTCACTCATATCTATTCTAGCATCTGTGCCCACTTTTTTAAGACGACTGCCACCTTTACCAATAACAATTGATTTTTGTCCATTGCGCTCAACCAATATCAGTCCATTAATATGAATAGTACCTTTTTCATCCAACTTAAATTGTTCGATTTCAACGGTGATCGAATAAGGAAGTTCATCACCTAATTGCCTAATTAATTTTTCGCGAATAATCTCAGCAGCTAAAAACCGCTCGCTTCTATCTGTATAATAATCTTCTGGATAAACAAAATCGCCTTCAGGCATGTAAGAGACGAGCAAGTTTCTAAGTGATTCTACTTGATCTCCCTGTAATGCCGCACCAGGAATTAAATGCTGGAAATCGTGTTTGGCTGATAATATCTTCAAAAAAGGTAGCAATTTTTCTTTGCTTTTTATCTGATCAATTTTATTAACAAATAAAATGATGGGTTTGTCGGTCTTTTTAATATGCTGTAAAACTAATTCATCATCTTCTGTCCAACGCTCAGGTTCTACAATAAATACAACAACATCAACATCGGCAATCGTACTTGAAGCGGCTCGATTCATAAATCGATTGATTGCACGAGGCTCTTCTTTATGAATGCCTGGTGTGTCAATATAAATCATTTGCACATCATTTTCGTTACTATCGGATTTTGCATTAAGTGTATCGATCCCCATAATACGATGACGAGTCGTTTGAGGTTTTCTGGAAGTGATACTTAATTTTTGACCTAAAAGATGATTTAGTAAAGTTGACTTACCAACGTTAGGACGTCCAACAAATGCGATATATCCGCAACGCTTATTCGAACAATTATCATCACTGTTATTCGATTTACTATTCGACATTTTTATTTCTTCTCCGATTGTTCTTTAATTAAAACAAATATTTTTTCTAATACTTTACTAGCCGCATCTTGCTCTGCTTTTTTTCTACTAGCGCCTTGGCCCGTTATACCAATCGATTGATATTCAACTTGGCATTCCACCCAGTATAGCTTTGCGTGATCTTTACCGGTGGAGCTAGTTACCTCGTATTCTGGGATTTTGTGCCCTCTAGATTGTAACCATTCCTGTAATGAAGTTTTGGGATCTTTCGACGCCATATCAATTGACAAGGATTGTAACTTTTTTTGATAGAGATTAAGAATGTAAGTTTCTGTTTGTTGATAATGGCTATCAAGCATTACCGCGCCGATTATAGCTTCAAAGGCATCAGCCAATATCGAAGCACGTCTAAAACCACCACTCTTTAACTCGCCACTACCTAAGGTCAAATAGTCACCTAAATTAAGAGCCTGTGCGAGCTCAGCTAAAGCTTTCCCCTTTACTAAAAAAGCTCGCAAACGACTTAGTTGTCCTTCATCAGCTTTCGGGAATTTAAGGTATAAAGTATGAGCGATAACACTACCTAAAATAGCATCACCTAAAAACTCAAATCTTTCATTGTGTAAATGATGTGCACTACGATGGGTCAGCGCTTGTTTTAACAAGTCTTGATTAATAAACTGATAGCCCAACGTTTTTTGTAAGACTGATAGGTTTGGTTTTACCGACATTGGATTACTAACATTGCTTTATTGCTTAGGTTCTAGAAAAAGGTAATAGAAGATGATTAACCTATCGGGTCTCTCGAATCTCTTCATCAAAGTCAGCAACAGCAGATAGTGTTCCCATAATATTCACTTTTTGCGAATAGTTTATTTTGATAAATTTTTCGCCTGTTCTATCTCGACCTGGTTTAAAGGCGGACTTATCAATATTTCTAACATTATTAATGGTTAAACGACTACCGACCGTGCTCATAATTTGACGGTTACTCATATTTTCAAACTCGCGACTATCAACTAACTCTTGTGCTATCGACTTGATAATTCGATGGTCAAAATAAATAGGTATCACCTTAAATGCTAACATGGCTAAAAAACCAACCATAATAAACAAAGATAACCATCCCCACATGGTTGCCCCTTTTTGATTATTTAATTGTTTTTTCATCATATTTTTCTCAATAAGTAGCCAGACGTTGGCATATTTGATCATTAAGTATATTTTAACACAATTAAAATCCAAAATATGAGCTAAATTCTTAAATAATAGCCACCCCGATTATAGCCATAATCTCACAGAGAAATCAGTGTTTGCCTTACCCGTTTAAAGTTTTCATGGATTTAATTTGGACTTTTCACTAGGTATAATCCACTTATCAAAATGCTACTCAAGGACTGAAAATGGCTATTCCCCGCAAGTATCTAGTAGATGACTCAACACCTGGCTTTTATCACTGCATTTCAAGATGTGTAAGACGCGCTTATCTATTTGGCGATGATCCAATCTCCGGACATAACTGTGACCACCGCAAAGCTTGGTTAGAAAAAAGAATGTTAGAGTTAGCATCCATTTTTTCAGTAGAGCTTTATGCCTACGCTATTATGGATAACCACTACCACTTAGTGCTTTATCTCGATCCATTAGCGCCTTGGAAGTGGACTGATAGTGAGATCGCAGAAAAATGGTTACTGTCTTACCCTGGTCGTTTAGATGAGAAAGGCTTTGAGATCCAGAGAGAATTGAAGAAACAAGCGATCATGGCTGACAAGAAAAAATTGAAGGAATATCGCAGACGAATGGGATGTTTATCTTGGTTTATGAGTCGTTTAAATGAGCCTTTGGCTAAAACGAGTAACGCTGAGGATGTTGTTAAAGGACGATTCTGGGAATCAAGGTTTACATCAGTCGCGTTGCTAGACGAAAGTGCCGTGTTGTCTTGCATGGCATATGTAGACTTAAATCCTATCAGAGCCGGAATGGTTGAGGACCTTCAATTATCGCTTCACACTTCAATAAAAAAGCGATTAGATAATTTATCCGTTAAACCAGAATTACTAACACGTTCGATTCAATCAATGGCAGGTAGCCTTGATGAACGAAACGTTAATATTAACTTGAAAGATTATGTTGAACTGGTGGAATGGGCAGGAAAATCAATTGTCCACCCGAATAAAGCAAAAATGCCCGCTCATATTAATTCTCTTCTTTCAGCGATGAATTTACAACCTGACAGCTGGTTGACTCAAATCCAAAACTTTAACAAAGGCTCACCTCATTCCATTGGTTGCTTGGCAAAACTTCAGGAAAGAGCAAAAGCTATGAAAAAGAAATGGCTCAAGGGAATAACGATTTCTAAGAGTTTGTATATTCAACCTTAAATCAAAAATTCTTCCTCATCATTTTGAAAACTAAGCTATTTACTTATCATTAAAGCATTATCTCGCCTTTGATTTGCCTTTTACTATCTAAAACAAAGCTTTCAACGAAAATATTCTGTTTTATTTCTATCTTTTATTA